>JALZCO010000146.1 GCA_030863015.1 Actinomycetota bacterium | reverse complement strand
GGCGCTAACCTCGTGCAGTGGCCACTTCGACCAGGGTTTACGCCGCCCGGGTCGCGGGCCTGCCGGTGTTCGGGCCCGATGGCGGACAGATCGGCAAGGTCCGCGACCTAGTCACTGCGCTGCGGATCGGGCCGCGGCCGCCTCGAGTGCTGGGACTGGTGATCGAGCTCACGATCCGGCAACGGATCTTCGTACCGATGCTGCGGGTCACCTCGATCGAACCGGGTGCGGTAGCGCTGGCCACCGGCACGGTAAGCCTGCGCCGGTTCTCGCTGCGCCCCAACGAGACCCTGGTGATCGGGGAAATCCTGGACGCCCGGGTGCACGTGGCCGCCACCGGCGCGGTCGCGGTCGTGGTGGACGCGGGGATGGAGCAGGATCGCACCCGGGACTGGGTGATCACGACGCTGGCGGTGCGGGAGCGCACCGGTCGGCTTGGGCGGCGCGGCCCAGTTCAGGTGCTCAGGTGGGATGAGGTCGCCGGGTTGACCCTGGCCGAAGTGTCCTCCCGTGGGCAGGGCGCTGAACAGCTGCTTGCACAATTCGAGGGAATGCGCGCGGTGGACGTGGCCAACGCGTTACGCGAGCTGCCCGCCAAGCGCCGCCACGAGGTGGTCGACGCGCTGGACGACGAGCGGTTGGCAGACGTGCTGCAGGAGCTGTCCGAGGACGAGCAGGCCGAGGAACTCGCCCATCTAGGCGATGAGCGGGCCGCCGATGTCCTTGAAGCGATGAATCCGGATGATGCCGCCGACCTGCTCGGTGAGCTCGCCCAGACCGAACGGGAGCGGTTGCTGCGGTTGATGGCACCCGAGGAGTCCGCACCGGTGCGCAGGCTGCTGGCTTACTCCTCGGACACCGCAGGTGGCCTGATGACTCCAGAGCCGGTGGTGCTGACCCCGGATGCCACCGTCGCCGAGGCGCTGGCCCGGGTCCGCAACCCGGAGCTGACCCCCGCGCTGGCGAGCATGGTGTTCGTCTGCCGTCCGCCTTCAGCCACCCCAACCGGGCGCTACCTGGGCTGTGCTCACCTGCAGCGGTTGCTGCGGGAGCCACCGTCGGACCTGGTGGCCGGCGTGCTGGACACTGAGCTCGCCAGGCTTGGGCCGCAAGCGTCACTGGCTGAGGTGACTCGTTACTTCGCCGCCTACGACCTGGTCTGCGCTCCGGTGGTGGATGCCGAGGGCCACCTGCTTGGGGCGGTGAGCGTGGATGATCTGCTGGACGCCGCGCTGCCCGACGACTGGCGGCAGCAGGAGGCATGGCCGACTTCCGACTGGACTGGCGAGGTGACGCATGGCTGAGTCACATTCGCAGTATTCGTGGCGCCGGCTGGACCTACCGCGCGGGCCGCGGCGGCTGACGCCCAGAGTGGACCCGGACGCCTTTGCCCGCTTCTCGGAGCGGATCGCCCGGTACCTGGGCACCGGGCGGTTCCTGGCCGTGCAAACAGTCTTGGTCGTGATGTGGATCGCCATCAATCTGACGGCGGTGTCGCTGCGCTGGGACCCTTACCCGTTCATCCTGCTCAATCTCGCGTTCTCCACGCAGGCGGCCTACGCGGCGCCGCTGATCCTGCTGGCGCAGAACCGCCAGGACGACCGCGACCGGATTGCGCTGCAGGAGGACCGGGCCCGGGCCGAGCGCACCAAAGCCGATACCGAGTACCTAGCCAGGGAACTCGCATCGCTGCGGTTGGCCGTCGGCGAAGTCGTCACCCGGGACTTCCTGCGATCCGAGCTCGCGCGGCTGACCGAACACAAAGAGCTCGGACCGGCGGACTTTACTGCACCGGATCGGGCCGGGCCGGAACGATCCGGCTCCCGACGGGGTGGACGGGGCTGACCGCAGCGCCGGCACACAGGCCAGGTGAGTGCCAACCCGGTGACGCCCGGTTCGATGCGCCTAGCATGGGAGAGGCATACAGCCAACCAGAAGGTCGGTGTTACCCGTGGCCTCCACCCAGACCGCCCCGTCGGTCGAGGCGGTTCGAACCGCGCTGAACGGGGTGCACGACCCCGAGATCAACCGGCCGATCACTGAGCTGGGCATGGTCAAGGACGTGACCGTGGCCGGCGACGGCACGGTGGGAGTAGCGGTGTGGCTGACCGTCGCCGGCTGCCCGATGCGTGACACCATCACCTCCCGGGTCACCAATGCGGTGTCCGCCTTACCGGGTGTGCGTGGCGTACGGGTGGAACTCGACGTGATGAGCGACGCTCAGCGCACCTCGTTACGCCGCCAGCTGCGCGGCACCGCCGAGGAACCGCGGATTCCGTTCGCCGAACCGGGATCACTGACCCGCGTGTATTGCGTCGCCTCTGGCAAGGGTGGGGTGGGCAAGTCCTCGGTGACGGTGAACCTGGCGGCCGCGATGGCTGACCGGCGCCTGTCGGTTGGAGTGGTCGACGCAGACATCTACGGGCACTCGGTACCGGGCATGCTCGGCACCACCGCCCGGCCCACCCAGGTGGAGAAGATGATCATGCCGCCCACCGCGCACGGCGTGAAGGTGATCTCCATCGGCATGTTCACCAAGGACAACACCCCGGTGGTGTGGCGGGGACCGATGCTGCACCGCGCGCTGCAACAGTTCCTCGCCGACGTGTTCTGGGGCGACCTCGACGTGCTGCTGCTCGACCTGCC
>JALZCO010000127.1 GCA_030863015.1 Actinomycetota bacterium | reverse complement strand
GGGTGGAGCCGCTCGCGAGTGCGTAACAGTGTCATAGCACTGAACGCCACTCACGAGCGCGACCGAAGGAGCGCCATGGCCCGCTATGACTCGTTGCTCGACGCGTTGGGTGACACCCCGCTCGTGGGCCTGCCTCACCTCTCACCGGCGTCCGACGTGCGGCTGTGGGCCAAGCTGGAGGACCGCAACCCCACCGGCTCGGTGAAGGACCGCCCGGCCCTAGCGATGGTCGAAGACGCCGAGCACTCCGGACGGCTCAGCGAGGGCTGCACCATCTTGGAACCGACGTCGGGCAACACCGGCATCTCGCTGGCCATGGCAGCGAAGCTCAAGGGCTACCGGCTGGTGTGCGTCATGCCGGAAAACACCTCAATCGAGCGACGGCAGCTGCTTGAGGCCTACGGCGCAGAGATCATCTTTTCGCCGGCTGCGGGAGGCTCCAACCAGGCAGTCACCCGGGCTAAGGAGCTGGCCGCTGCGCATCCCGACTGGGTCATGCTCTACCAGTACGGCAATCCGGCCAACGCTGCGGCGCACTACCGCACCACCGGCCCGGAGATCCTGCGCGACCTGCCCACGGTCACCCATTTCGTCGCCGGGCTCGGCACCACCGGCACCCTGGTCGGGGTAGGGCGCTACCTGCGCGAGCACAAACCGGACGTGCAGATCATCGCTGCGGAGCCGCGTTACGGGGAGCTGGTCTATGGCCTGCGCAACCTCGACGAGGGATTCGTGCCCGAGCTCTATGACCCGGAAGTGCTCACCGGCCGGTTCTCCGTGGGCTCCTACGACGCGCTGCGCCGCACCCGCGAGCTACTGGAATGCGAGGGCATCTTCGCCGGCATCTCCACCGGAGGAATCCTGCACGCCGCACTGGCCGTCGCGGAGAAGGCCGCGGGAACCGGCGATGCCGCCGACATCGTGCTCGTGGTCTGCGACGCCGGGTGGAAGTACCTGTCTACCGGCGCCTACTCGGGCGACCTCGAGGAGGCCGCGGCCCGGCTGGACGGCCAGCTCTGGGCGTAAGAGGGCGCTGGGAGGCACAGCATTCTCTCAGCGAGCGAGGGTAGTGTCGGTCGACGTGCCTGCCCCGCGCTCCGGAGGTCTGACCCGTCCGCGGGTGTTTCCGGCTCGGCCCGGGCAGGCCGCAATGATCATTGCCGCGTTCACCGGCGTGCTCTATCTCACCGAAGCGATGGACACGGTTCTCGGCGGTGCCCTCGACGAGGACGGGATCCGTCCCCGTCAGCTTGACGGTCTGGACGGCGTCCTGTGGGCCCCGATGCTGCACGGCGATTGGCCCCACCTGGTGGCCAACACGGTGCCAGTGCTGGTGCTCGGGTTCTTGGCGCTGGCCGGGGGCATCGGCCAGTTCATTGTGGCGACCGCCACGATCTGGTTGGTCGCAGGTCTGGGCACCTGGCTCGCCGGCAGCCCCGGCGTGCATCTCGGCGCCTCGGTCCTGATTTTCGGCTGGCTGGTCTTCCTGCTCGTCCGCGGCTTCTTCGCCCGCAGCCTGCTGCAGATCCTGCTAGCGGTGGTGCTGTTCGGGCTGTGGGGCGGTGTGCTATGGGGCGTGCTACCAGGTACTGCCGGGATCTCCTGGGAGGGCCACCTGTTCGGAGCGGTAGGTGGACTGCTCGCAGCCCGGCTGGTCATCCGCGGTAACCGGCACCGTCGTGACCGACCGGGCCTTGATCGACCAGGGGTGAGAAGCCCGTGAGCGGTCCGGACACCCCGATCGGGGTTTTCGACTCCGGCGTCGGCGGGCTCACTGTCGCACGTGCCATCGCCGACCAGCTACCGGGCGAACGGCTGCATTACGTCGGTGATACCGCGCACGGCCCGTACGGTTCACTGCCGATCGCGCAGGTCCGCTCCCGCGCCCTGGCGGTGGCCGACGAGCTGGTGGAGAGCGGGATCAAGCTGCTGGTCATCGCCTGCAATACGGCGTCGGCGGCCTGCCTGGCCGATGCCCGGGAGCGGTACCCGATCCCGGTGGTGGAAGTGGTGCGTCCCGCGGTGCGGCGAGCCGTCGCTGCCTCCCATTCCGGTCTGGTCGGAGTGATCGGGACTCCGGCCACTATCCGATCCCGGGCTTATCCCGATGCCTTTGCCGCTGCCCCGCACGTCGAAGTGATCGGGGTGGCCTGCCCGCGGTTCGTCGACTTCGTCGAGCGTGGGATGACTTCGGGACGTCAAGTCCTCGGCTTGGCGCAGTCCTATCTCGAACCACTTCAACAGGCCGGCGTGGACACCCTCATTCTGGGCTGTACGCACTACCCCCTGCTCACCGGCGTACTGCAGATCGTCATGGGTGACCGGGTGACCCTGGTGTCCAGCGCGGAGGAAACTGCCAAGGACGTGTTGCGGGTGCTCACCGAGGCCGAGCTGTTGCGCACCGAGCTCGATGAGCCTCAGCACGTGTTCACCGCGACCGGGGATCCGGCGTCCTTCGCCCGGCTGGCCCGTCGTTTCCTCGGCCCATTGCTTCTGGCTACCGCATCCGCGGCGGGTTGAGCTGATAGGAGGATCACAATGCTGCTCACGGTGTTGGGCTGCGCCGGCAGTGTCCCGGGTCCCGAGTCCCCCAGCTCCGGTTATCTGGTCCGAGCCGGGGATACCGCCGTAGTGCTCGATCTGGGCAACGGGACGTTGGGCGCGCTGCAGCGCTATCTCGACCCATTCCGTCTCGACGCGGTGATTCTGTCCCACCTGCACCCCGACCATTGCGCTGACGTGTCGGCAATGACTGTGTACCGCCGGTACCACCCACACCCGCCGCGGCGTGACGCGCTGCTGCTGTACGGGCCGACCGGCGTCGACGAGCGTCTACTGGCCGCATACGCCCCCAGCGCCGCCGAAC
>JALZCO010000104.1 GCA_030863015.1 Actinomycetota bacterium | reverse complement strand
GGTTCGTCGGCCTCAACCGCGAACGAAGGCCGAGACTCGTGGCCATTCGCGCACCAGTAGGAAACCCGTCGACGGGGGGCAGTTTCTCCCCGCTCGGACTCGCCCATCGGACCTGCTCCGACCCGCGTTCCGCGGATCGCGTTACCGCTTGCCATTGATCGCCTCACCTCGCGGAACCGCCCGGCAAACCGGACCGGTTCAGCCGATCTTGATCAGAAGTCCAATACCCACGATGGAGATCACCCAAACGGCACTGACGAACAGCGTCAGCCGATCAAGGTTCTTCTCGACGACGCTCGACCCGGACAGGCTCGATTGGACGCCGCCGCCGAACAGGCTCGACAGCCCTCCGCCGCGGCTCCGGTGCAGCAAGATCAGCAAGATCAGCACCATGCTGGTAACCAGGAGCACTATCTGCAGGAAGAACTTCATCACACCCTCGTAGGACAACGGCTGATTCGCAAGATTACTCCGTCCAGTAGCAAGCGCGCGGCGCGACCTCCTCGTCACCGCTTGGGGTCACGGCAGAGGGCCTCCTGCGGCCAGGGCACAAAGCTTCGCGAACTCGTCGGCGTCCAGGCTCGCGCCCCCCACCAAGGCACCATCGATATCGGGTTCGACCACCAGATCGGCGACATTACTCGATTTGACCGATCCACCGTAGAGGATCCGAACATCATCAGCGACCGCGGCCCCGTACTTGTCCACCAGCGCCTGCCGCAGCGCGCCACACACCTCTTGCGCGTCGGCCGGAGTGGCGACCCGGCCGGTACCGATCGCCCAGATGGGCTCGTAGGCCACCACGATGGTGCGGACCTGCTCCACCGACAGACCCTTCAGCGCGGCGATCAACTGCTCGGTGCTGTGCGCCAGGTGCCCACCGGCCTCCCGGACTTCGAGGCCTTCGCCCACACACAGGATCGGGGTCAGCCCGTTGCGCAGCGCAGCCCGGACCTTACTGGCCACGATCGCATCGTCTTCACGGTGGTGTTCGCGCCGCTCGGAATGCCCCACGATGACGTAGCTGCAGTCCAACTTGGCCAGCATCGGCCCGGACACGTCGCCGGTGTAGGCCCCGGCGTCCTTGGGAGCCAGGTCCTGCGCGCCGTAACCCACCAGCAGCTTGTCGCCCTCGACGAGGGCCTGCACACTGCGCAACGCGGTGAACGGGACCAGCACCGCCACCTCGACCTTGGCGAAGTACTTCTCCGGCAGGGCGAAGGCGAGCTTCTGCACCAGTGCGATGGCCTCGAGGTGGTTGAGGTTCATCTTCCAATTGCCGGCGATCAGCGGCTGCCTGGGCACTCCTATCCCTCCAGTACCGCGATACCGGGCAATGCCTTGCCCTCCAGGAACTCCAAAGACGCACCACCGCCGGTGGAGATGTGCGAGAACCCGTCCTCTGGCAGGCCCAGCAGCCGCACCGCGGCCGCCGAGTCGCCGCCACCAACGACGCTGAACGCCCTCGAATCTGCAATGGTCTGGGCGACTCCTCGAGTGCCCGCTGCGAACGGAGCAAGCTCGAACACGCCCATCGGGCCGTTCCAGAACACCGTGGCCGCTGCAACCAGCGCGGTGGCGAAGTCCCGAACCGTCTCCGGACCGATGTCCAAACCCATCCAGCCGTCCGGGATGTCCCCCGCAGGCACCGTGCGGGTCTGCGCGTGCGCCGCGAACTCGTCGGCGACCACCACGTCACGGGGCAGCCGGATCGTGTCACCGGAGGCTTCCAGCAGCCGGGCGCACACCTCGACCATGTCCTTCTCCAGCATCGACTTGCCGACCGGGTGGCCAAGGGCAGCCAGGAAGGTGAAGCACATCCCGCCCCCGACGAGCAATGCATCCACCTTCGGCAGCAACGCCTCGATCACCGCGAGCTTGTCCGACACCTTCGACCCGCCCAGCACCACGGCGTAGGGGCGGTCCAGCGCCTCAGTGAGCCGCCGCAGGGTGGTCAGCTCGTCTTGCACCAGCGTGCCGGCGTAGGCCGGCAGCCGCTCGGCGATGTCGACGACCGAGGCCTGCACACGGTGTACCACACCGAACCCATCGGAGACGAATGCACCGTCGGGACCAACCAGCGCGGCGAGCTCGCCGGCCAGCGCGCCCCGCTCGGTGGCGTCCTTGGAGGTCTCCCGTGCATCGAACCGGATGTTCTCCAGCAGCGCGATCTCACCGTCAGCCAGGTCGGCCACCGTCGCATGAGCCGAATCGCCGACAACATCGGACGCCGCCACCACCGGTGTATCCAGCAGCTCGCCGAGCCGGACGGCGACCGGACGCAGCGAGTACGCCGGATCGGGTGCGCCTTTGGGCCGGCCGAGATGGGCTGTCACGACCACCCGGGCACCGGCACCGGTCAGTGCCCGCAAGGTGGGCAACGAGGCCCGGATCCGCCCATCATCGGTAATCCGGTCGCCGTCGAGCGGTACGTTGAGGTCGGATCGCACCAGCACGGTGCGGCCCGACACCCCACTTCCCAGCAGGTTGTCGAGCGTCCTCACAGCTTCGAACCGACCAGAACGATCAGATCAGCCAGCCGGTTGGAGTAGCCCCATTCGTTGTCGTACCAGCCGACAATCTTGACCTGATTACCGATCACCTTGGTCAGCGGCGAGTCGAAGATGCATGACGCGGGGTCGGTGATGATGTCCGAGGACACGATCGGCTCGTCGCTGTAGCGCAAAATGCCCTTGAGCGGGCCGTCCGCAGCGCTCCGGAAAACCTCGTTGACCTCCTCGACGCTGCTGTCGCGGGAGACCGAGGCGGACAGATCGGTGATCGATCCATCGGGAATCGGCACCCGCAGCGCGTAGCCGTCCAGCTTTCCGTTGAGCTCGGGCAGCACCAGCCCGATGGCCGCGGCTGCCCCGGTGGAGGTCGGCACGGCATTGATCGCGGCGGCGCGGGCCCTGCGCAGGTCCTTGTGCGGGCCGTCTTGCAGGTTCTGGTCCTGGGTGTAAGCGTGGATGGTGGTCATCAGGCCCTGCCGGATGCCCAGGGCGTCGTTGAGGACCTTGGCCATTGGGCCCAGGCAGTTGGTGGTGCATGAGGCGCAGGAGATCACCGTCTGGGAACCGTCCAGCCTGGAGTCGTTGACCCCGAGTACCACGGTGAGGTCCTCACCCTTGGCCGGCGCAGAGATGACCACCTTCTTGGCGCCGCCCTCGTCGACATGCTTGCGGGCGTCGGCCGCCTTGGTGAACAAGCCGGTGGACTCCAGCACCACATCGACACCCAAGTCTCCCCACGGCAACGCGCCCGGGTCCCGCTCGGCCAGCACCTTGATGGTCTTGCCGCCCACTGCTATGCCGTCGTCGGTGACATGCACGTCCTCTTTGAGCCTGCCCAGCACACTGTCGTACTTCAGCAGGTGCGCCATGGTCGCGACGTCGCCGAGGTCGTTGAACGCCACCACCTCGATGTCATGGCCACCGGACTGCACGGCGCGCCAGAAGTTCCGCCCGATGCGGCCAAAACCGTTGATTCCTACCCGAATAGTCACGTTGCCCTCTCCCTCATACATCCCTCATACAGTCGCCTCACGCGGGCCAGCCTTCCCGGCGGCACAGCTCGGCGCCACCCTATCGGCCGGATACCACTGGGCAGGCCCCCCGGGAGGGGGACCTGCGGGGGGTGTTCGCACCGGAGTGGATATCCAACAAGGACTGCAGTACAGCTGGAGCCCGGAACGTCACGCCTCGAGCATGTCGGGGGTGACCGCGGACTCGGTGTCGGACACTCCGAGCTCCTCGGCTCGACGGTCGGCCATCGCAAGCAGCCGGCGAATCCGGCCCGCCACCGCGTCCTTGGTCATCGGCGGGTCGGCGAGCTGGCCCAGCTCCTCCAGCGAGGCCTGCCGATGCTCCAGCCGCAACCTGCCAGCGGTGAGCAGATGTCCCGGGGTGTCGTCACCGAGCAACTCCAGGGCTCGACGGACCCGTGCGGCCGACGCCACCGCCGCGCGGGCCGATCGGCGCAGGTTGGCGTCATCGAAGTTGGCCAGCCGGTTGGCGGTAGCGCGAACCTCGCGGCGCACCCGGCGTTCTTCCCAGGCCAGCACCGAGTCGTGCGCGCCCAGCCGGGTGAGCAGCGCACCGATGGCGTCCCCGTCGCGGACCACAACCCGATCGGCGCCCCGGACCTCGCGTGCCTTGGCTTGAATGCCCAGCCGGCGGGCGGCCCCTACCAGTGCCAGCGCCGCCTCAGGGCCAGGGCAGGTCACTTCCAGTGCAGCCGAGCGGCCCGGCTCGGTGAGCGACCCGTGCGCCAGAAACGCACCGCGCCACGAGGCCTCGGCATCGCAGAGGCCACCGGAGACGACCTGCGGGGGTAACCCGCGCACTGGCCGGCCACGAAGATCCAGCAGGCCGGTCTGGCGAGCCAAGCCCTCCCCGTCACGGACCACCCGCACCACGTAACAGGTGCCTTTGCGTAGACCACCGGCCGTGATCAGGTGCACGTCGGAGTTGTGGCCGTAGAGTTCGTGCACCTCCCGGCGCAACCTGCGGGCAGTGGAGCCGGCGTCCAGCTCGGCTTCCACCACGACGCGGCCGGCGATGATGTGCAACCCACCGGCGAAGCGGAGCAGAGCGGCGACCTCGGCCCGCCGGCAGCACGTCTTGGTCACCCGCAGCCGGCTCAGCTCATCCTTGACGGCAGAGGTCATGGCCACCGGCGCTTCTCCTCCCGTTGCAAATGCGACATTGTGTCTCGGTCGCGAAGCTGGTCTGCCGTGTCGATGCTTCGACCCTGGCAAGCAGGGCCACTGTCGATGCTTCGACCCTGGCAAACAGGTCTCAGTATCTGACGCAGCGCTGCGGCCAGTGCCACCGGATCGTGGCGATCGGCACAGCCGTCGTCGGCGACCCGGTCAAGGTACGCGTGCCCGCCAAGGGCCTCGGCGCAGCGGTGCAACCGAGCGGGCACCGCAACCGTGTCGGTGTCGGCGAGCACCGCGTGCACCGTGAACCCGGAGGGGGCATGGCCGGACAATACGGTCAAGTGCTGCTCAGGAGAGAACCCGCCGGTTTCCCCCGGCTGCGGCACCAGGTTGAGCACCACTATCCGGCGGGCTACGGTACCGCCCAGCGCCTCGGCCAGATCGGGAACCAGCAGGTGTGGCAGCACACTGGTGAACCAGGAGCCTGGCCCCAGCACCACGACGTCCGCCTCCCCTACCGCGCGAACTGCCTCAGCGCAGGCCTGCGGCCGCTGCGGACGCAGCCATACCCGCTGCACCTGCCCGGGCGTTGTCGCCACCGCCACCTGGCCGCGGATCCGCCGCACGGCGTCTGAATCGCCGTCCAGGCCAGCCACGTCAGCCTCGATGTCCAGCGGCTCGGCAGCCATCGGCAATACCCGACCGGTGACGCCAAGCAGTTGGCAGGCCTCGTCCAACGCCACTACCGGATCACCGAATACCTCCAGCAGCCCCGCCAGGACCAGATTGCCCACGGCATGCCCGGCCAGCGCTCCGCTACCGCCGAAGCGATGCTGGAACACCTGCCGCCAGCGCGCCCCACCACCGTCGCGGGCCGCCAGTGCGGTCAGCGCCATCCGCAAGTCGCCCGGCGGCAGCAGTCCCAACTCCCGGCGCAGC
>JALZCO010000061.1 GCA_030863015.1 Actinomycetota bacterium | reverse complement strand
AGCCTGACCTCGATGAGCAGAGCAGCGCAGCGCATCGTCTCGCTGTTGCCCTCGGCAACGGAGATCGTGTGCGCGCTCGGATTGGAAGGCTCACTGGTCGGCGTCACGCACGAATGCGACTACCCGCCGGCAGTCGTGGGCAAGCCGCAGCTGACGGCCAGCCGCATCTCACACCGCACCATGACGAGCGCCGAGATCGACCACGCTGTGCGTTCGCAGCTCGACGGGCACGGCTCGATCTACGATCTCGACGAAGCCCAGCTCCGCGCGCTCGAGCCGGATCTGATCCTGACCCAGGAGCTGTGCGACGTCTGTGCCGTCAGTTACCAGGCAGTCCAGCAGGCCGCACGGATACTTTCCGCACCCGTCGAGATCGTCTCCCTGGAGCCCAACACGATCGCAGACGTTCTCGCCAACATCCGCACCGTCGGGCAGCTGACCGGCACGCAGCGGCGGGCCGAAGCGTTGGTCGCCGAGTTGACAACCCGGCTCGACGCACTGACGGGTGCACTCGTCGATGTCGAGCACCGCCCGCGGACACTGGTTCTGGAATGGCTGGAGCCACCGTTCGCGCCGGGTCACTGGGTACCCGAGCAGATCGCGTTTGCCGGTGGTGATCACACGTTCGGTTTCGCAGGTGCGCCGTCGCGCACGACGACCGCCGAAGAGATCCACGCTTACGCGCCGGAAGTGATCGTGCTGGCGCCCTGCGGCTACTACGCGCACGACACCCTGCGCGAGTTGCCGCGAGCGCGGCTGCCAGATAGCTGGCACGAGCTGCCTGCGGTGCGGGCGGACAACGTCTGGGCGGTTGACGCAACGTCCTATTTCAGCCGACCGGGACCCCGCGTCGTCGAAGGTGCGGAAATCCTCGCGCGCATCACCCATCCACAGCGCTTCGGCACACCAGCCCAACACATGGCCGTGCGCGTATCACCAGAGCTGATGGGCAGTTGACCCACCCGGCGTGTCAGCCTCTCCTGCCCGGTTGTCGGGCTTTCCTGCTACTCGAACTCTTCCCCGACGAACTCGTAAATCAAAGAGCGGTCGTCGCTGTCGTCGCTCAATTGGTACACGCCGTAGGTCCGCATCCCCGATGAGAGCGTTTCACCCTCGATGCGAAGCAGCGGTCCCTGCGTCACGAGCACTCGAAGCAGAGATGGAGGCTGCCCATCGGGGCCGATCTCGACGACGCTGTGTCCGGCGAGCGGGCCACCGCCGACGAAGAACGCAGGCTGCCGGCTACCCGTCATAGCCACAGCATGCCCGCGGCCGGCTCGCATCGTCCAGAGGGTAGGTGGTGAGGTGGCCTCGGCTGATTACCCGGCCTGGCGCAGGAGGGCCGGCGCTTCAACGGTTCGACCCAAGGCGAGCCCAACAGCGGACCGCAGTGCTGCCCGTGCGTCACCGCCTGGTCCGGGACGACGCCAGACGAGGTACCCATCGGGCGGACGAGCGCCGCACCCGCGTCGTCCAGGCGGTAGTGACGGGCGAAAGCACCGTCCTCGTCGTCCAGGTCACGACCCACGGTCAGCGCCACGATCGGCAGTGCCTCGCCAGCGATCTCGGCGACTACGCGGCGCCATGGCCCGCCTCGCGGCCCGGTGAGCACCGTGAGACGGCCGTCGAACAGGTCCAGCGTCGAGATCCGGTGCCCGCCACGTCGCATCCAAGCGTGTGACGCCCGCTCCCCCGTCCCGGTGCCCGTCCACCGCCGAGGTGTAGTGCACGCCGAATCACCCGCCAGGCCATCACCTGCCAGCGCGGGTGCCCGGTGCAGCGAACGGAGCACGTTCTCAGTCCCTATCGGGTGACGCTCTGCCTCGTAGCTGTCGAGCAGCATCTCGACGCCCCAGCCGCGAAGCACCCAGGCGAGCTTCCAGCCCAGGTTGTGCGGGCCATGTATGGCGGTGTTCATGCCGATGCCGCCGACCGGTGTGGTCCGGTGCGCTGCGTCACCGACGAGAAACGCCCGACCCACGCGGAACGCGGTGGCAACGTGGCCGCCCATGACGAACGGCATCACGGTGAGGATCTCGGGGCGTAGGTCGGGCAGCCCAGTGGGCCACCCGTAGCACCTCGGTGCACCGCTGGGGCGTCCAGTCCGCGATCGACTCGCCGCGGTCGGGATGCCATTCGCGACCGTAGATCCACCGGTCGTCGGTGCTGGTGGGCACGAACAACCCCGCGGCAGCCGCAACCTCAACGGCATTGAGTACTGACGGAACGCGCGGCAGCCTGCGGGTGAGGTCGGCGCGGAATGTCACGGCGACGAACTGGCCGATCGTGCCCAGGTCCTCGACGCCTAAGCCCAGCATGGAACGCACAGAACTGCGCGGGCCGTCCGCACCGATCAAGTACTGGGCCTGCACTCGTTCGAGGCGCCCCGTGGCGCGGTCACGCAGCTCGGCCTGCACGCCGGTGCCGTCAATCCGGCAATCGGCTAGCGATGCCGCACCGGACGCATCCACCGCGGGCCCTCAGGTGGGTCAGTAGCACGGGCTCAAGGTGGTCCTGCGGGCAGTAACAGGGCGTGGTGGGGCTGACCGCCAGCGCTTGGACGTCGGTCGGGTATCCGAAGTCCATGCCATCCCGCTGGGTGCCGGTCAGTGTGTCGGACACCGCCAGGCCGGGCCGCACGTGCATGGCGCCCGCGCGGACTCGCTGCTCAAGGCCCCAGCTGCGCAGTAGCTCCATGATGCGGGTGCTTACCCCGGTGTCCTTGGGGAAAGGGGACGTGCCAGCATGCCGCTCGACGACGAGCACGTCGATGCCGTGCCGAGCGAGGGCGGTTGCGGTGGTCAGACCGGCCGGTCCGGCGCCGACGACGAGAACGTCGCAGGTTTAGCGTTGCATGGGAGGCTCCTTCGCTGATGGGCTTTGCATCAGCGTCGACGCACCGAACGGACCGCGGATCCGTTGGCGCCACGGAGTTAGCGCGGCCGGTCGGCTACGGAGTCCGCTGCATGGCGGCATGTAGCCCGTGATGCCCAGAGCCCGCAGGGCGGGTGGGACGGGGGTGCTGCCGCGTTCCCGCCGGTTGGCGCGCCGGCCTGCCGCAGCAGATCGCGGCAGGTGCGCGCCAGCAGGTGCTCGCCGTCGCGCTGGAAGGTGGTGAGGTCAGCGCGTCGCGCGGGTATCGGGTCTCCCCAGCCGTCGGCCACCGCCGCTTCCAGCACGCTGATACGGCAAGCAGGACGGCGACGACCGCACCGCCCCGGCCAGGTAAGAACGAGGGCGAGGTCTCCGCGTCGGCCCAGTGCACGGCCGTCGCCAGCTGGGCATCCCGACCGACCACAGCCCGTGCTGATGACGGGGATCGCCACGTCCGCCAGTACAGCGCGACCCGCAAACCAGCACCAGTCTGGTGGTCGATGACACCGGTTCTAGGATCGCCGGGATGGCTGTCGGCGAAGCGAGTCTCGGCGTGAGTGATGCGTTGCGGGTGCTTCGCCGTGTCTTCGGATACGACTGCTTCCGCGGACCGCAGCAAGAGATCATTGAGCATGTCGTCGCTGGTGGTGACGCCCTCGTACTTATGCCGACCGGCGGTGGAAAGTCGCTGTGCTACCAGATACCGGCGTTGGTGCGACGAGGCGTCGGTGTCGTCGTCTCCCCACTGATCGCGCTGATGCAGGACCAGGTCGACGCGCTGATAGCGCTCGGTGTCCGGGCCGGGTTCCTCAACTCCACGCAGGATTCCCACCAGCGCCGCCAGGTCGAGTCCGCGTTTCTCACCGGTGAGCTTGACCTGCTGTACCTGGCACCGGAACGCCTGCGCGTCGAGTCGACGCTGCGACTGCTGGACCGCGGCACGATCTCGCTGTTCGCCATCGACGAAGCGCACTGCGTAGCCCAGTGGGGTCACGATTTCCGTCCCGACTATCTGGCCCTGTCGGCGTTGCATGAGCGGTGGCCCGCTGTGCCCCGCATCGCGCTGACCGCGACAGCCACCAAGGCAACCCACGCCGAGATCGCCTCCCGGCTGAACCTGACTGATGCCCGCCACTTCGTGGCATGCTTCGACCGCCCGAATATCCAGTACCGCATCGTGCCGAAGAATGAGCCCAAGCGGCAGTTACTGGAGCTGCTGCGGACCGAGCATTCCGGTGACGCGGGGATCGTCTACTGCCTCTCCCGGGCTTCGGTCGAGAAGATCACGGACTTCCTGGTGAGCAGCGGCATCGAGGCACTGCCCTACCACGCAGGACTCGACGCGCCCACCCGAGCGACCAATCAGGCCCGTTTCCTGCGCGCGGACGGCGTGGTCGTGGTCGCCACGATCGCGTTCGGCATGGGAATCGACAAGCCCGACGTGCGCTTCGTCGCCCACCTTGATCTGCCCAAATCCGTCGAGGGCTATTACCAGGAGACTGGCCGGGCCGGGCGGGACGGCCTGCCGTCGACGGCCTGGCTCGCCTACGGTCTGCAGGACGTCGTGCAGCAGCGCAAGCTGATCGATAATTCGGAGGGTGATGACGCCCACCGCCGCCGCCTCGGCACCCACCTCGACGCCATGCTGGCCTTGTGCGAGACGGTCGAGTGTCGCCGCGCCCGGCTGCTCGCCTATTTCGGCCAGCACAGCACCCAGTGCGGTAACTGCGACACGTGCCTGTCGCCACCGGAGTCGTGGGACGGCACGATCGCCACACAGAAACTTCTGTCGGCCGTGTTCCGGCTCGACCGGGAACGCCGCCAGAAGTTCGGGGCGGGCCAGCTGATCGACATCTTGCTGGGCAGGACAACGCCCAAGATCAGTCAGTTCGGCCACGAGTCCCTGACGGTGTTCGGGATCGGCACCGAGTTGAGCGACGGCCAGTGGCGCGGTGTGGTGCGCCAACTACTCGCCCAAGGCCTGCTCGCGGTCGAGGGTGACTACGGGACCCTGGTGCTCACCGACTCCAGTGCCGAAGTGCTGCGCCAGCACCGCAAAGTGCTGTTGCGGCGGGAACCCCAACGGGCCGCGCAGGCGGCCAAGGCCGCTGCCCGAACCGCCGGACCTCGCCGCGCCGCACCTGTTGATCTGCCCACGGCAGCCGTGCCGGTGTTCGAACAGCTCCGGGCCTGGCGCGCGGCCGCCGCGAAGGAGCAAGGCGTGCCCGCGTACGTGATCTTCCACGACGCGACCCTGCGTCAGATCGCGACCGAGGCTCCCTCAACTCTGGCTGAACTCGGCACCGTGAGCGGTGTCGGCGACAGCAAGCTGGCCAGGTACGGGCAGCAGATACTGGACCTTCTCACAGCGTAGCTTCGCGGTGAGAGCGGCAACTTAGGGCTGTGAGGTCACGCACGTCGCCTCAAGATAACGCAACAGGGTCTGGGTGGCCTTCTCCACCTTGTGTACTTCCTTCAGGTGCTCTGCCACCTGGCGCATCAGATCATCCTTGCTGGGCGAGCTGAACTGGCTGAAACATTCCTGGTGCCCGCATTGGAACTGATGCATTCGTACTCCATCCATCGACGTTCGACGGCAACCGCAGTGATCACGACCGCTATCTTCGACTAACCCCTAATGTTCGAGTGGCGGACCCATCCGGTTCAGTTCCCTGCCGGTTTCAAGAAATTGTCAGGCCGTGAGGTCGGCCAGCAGCAGCCCGCTGCGTGGTTTGGGGGTGAAATACGTGCTCTTGCGCGGCATCCGTCGGCCTTGTTCGTGCACGGCCAGCACGTCGGCGAAAGGTACCGGGGCCAGCTGTAGCAAGGCATCGACGTGTGGCCCCGCGGGATGCCCGGCAGGGAGGGCATGCAGGTGCGGGCGTTCCGGGTCGATGCCCAGCGCGTCGCCGATGAGTAATCGTTCGACCAACCCGTGATCAATTCTCGGCACCGGCTCGCCCGGCTCAAGTGCAGGCAATTCGACGAGCAGACCGGCGCCAGCTGCCCTGACCACCACAGTGCCCGGCAGTACCGGTGGTGTCAGATGCATGACTTCCCGCACCGTCAAGCCCTTCCGCCGCCAGGCACCCGCCAGGTCTTCAGCGGTCAGGCCGGTACCCACCAATGCCCGGTGGATCGCGCCGATACCTAGTGCTGGGCCACCGGTCACGAAGGCGAGCAAATTCGAATGATCACCGGTCGACGCAGCGGCTACCCGGTGATTGCCATCAGCGACCAACAGCGGACCGAGCTCCACGGCCGTGAGCGCCGCGTCCTGCTCTGCCCCGGGACCCAGCAACCACAACCGGTGGGTACGACCGCCGGAATCAATCATCGACACCGCCGGCGCTCCCAGGGCGGCAATGCTCCGCAGCACGGCTGCGGTCAGCTGCTCGCCATGACCGACGGGCACGAGCATCGCCGCGCTGGTCGCGCAGCCAAGCCCGGCAAGCACCGCGGCGCGTTCGACTACCACTTCCCGGTAGACCTGCTCGCTGTGCCGCACCCGAGAAGCTCCATGTACGTCCACAGCCGCCGAGTCGACCAGGCCCAACACCCCCACCGCGACGCCGTCCCGTCCGTCCACCCGGTAGGGCGCTACCACCTGGTGCACCGGACGATATGCGCTGGCACGCAACCGGTCCAGGGTGTGCCGTGCCGCCGGCAGCGCAGCCGCCAACGACAGGCCATCAGCAAGCGCTTCGGGTGTGCGATGCGGATGCTGCACGGCCAGCAATGTGTCACCGCCACCTTGGTGGCCGGCCAGCGCCGCCACCACCTCGGTGGCGCCGGCGAACTCGTCGACGTCCGGCCCGGGTACATCACCTTTGACCACCCAGCCGTGCCTGATGGCCCGCACCCACCGTGCCATCCAGCGCCGTCTCAAATCCCCGCGATGGCGGCGACGGCCAGGCCGAGCACGAGCAACGGGCCGGCGACGCGCAGGTGCACGAACGCCAGCGCGGCAAACCACAGCGGCCAGACCGGCACCGGACGCGGCGGCCGCTCAGGTCGAGGTTGCCGGAACCATGGCCATACCTTGGCCAGCCGATACAGTCCACCGAGTGCGAGCAGCGCCGGCCACGGCAGCGCGCCGACCACCACGCATATCACGACGAGCAGGTAAAAGCCTGCCAGCATGGCCAGCGTCGCGGCTCGGGCCCGCCGCTCGCCCAGCAACACCGGCAGCGTATGGATGCCCAGCGGCGCGTCATAGGGAATCTTGTCGATGTGCTTGCCCATCAGCACCGACGTGCACAGCAGCGCGTAAGGCAGCGAGGCGAACAGCACCTGCCAGGTGATCGACCCAACTGCCGCGTAATACGTGCCACCGACCATCAGCGGTCCCCATACGACGAGGACGTCCGGCTCGCCCAGGCCGCGCTTCTTCAGCCGCAGCGGCGGTGCCGTATACGCCACCGACAGCACGAAACCAGCCAGCGCGAACGCCACGATGGGCCAGCCCCGCACCACCGCGAGGACAACGAGGATCGCCAGGTCCGCGGCGTTGACCACCAGCACCGATACGATCAGAGCCCGGCGGGTGACCAACCCGGATAGAATCGGGTGCGGAGCGTAGAGAGCCCGCGGGTAGTTTGCAGTATCCGAACCGGCGTTGGTGTCGTAGAGATCGTTCATCAGGTTGTTGGCCAGGTGCGCCAGCACGATCCCGACAACGGCCAGGGCAAGCCAGCGCCAGTCGACTCCGGGGGCGCGGACGGCGAGCAACCCAGCCACCAACCCAGCGACCAGCGTCATCGGCAGCACGGCGGCGCGGGTCACCACGATCCAGCGGGTCACCGCGTCGACCGGGCCCTCGGGTGGGTTGGTGGTGCGAAGGGCGTAGTACCAGGCGCTGAGCCGCGAGCGCGCCGCAGTATCCGTCACACCATCGAGCCTGGCACAGCTGTGGGCGAAAGGGTCAACTCAGCGGTCAACCACCTCCCGCACCCGCGTCGCCTAGTAGTGACGGGCGAACGCGCCGTGCTCCGCAGGCCGCGGTCCGCCAACAGCGCCACGATCGGCGGGCTAGGGTGCGGCCGGCTGGAGGAGACGGCGATCTGGCGGGTGACCGGCTGCTACCACCGACACAAACGCAACGGCTGCGGCGTCACATCGTGAAACCAAGCGCGCGCAGTTGTTCCCGACCGTCCTCGGTGATCTTGTCTGGGCCCCACGGCGGCATCCACACCCAGTTGATCCGCACGTCGTCGACCAGTCCCCCACCGGGGCCACCGGTGAGCGCGGCGCGGGTCTGATCCTCGATGACGTCGGTCAGCGGGCACGCCGCGGAGGTCAGGGTCATGTCCACGGTCGCGACGTTGCCCTCGTCCACCCGGATGTCGTAGACCAAGCCCAGGTCGACCACGTTGATGCCAAGTTCCGGGTCAACCACATCGCGCATGGCCTCCTCGACGTCATCGACGGCGGCCAGCTCGCCGTGCGGGCGCGGCTCCGGGACCTGAGGCATCCCGGCCGCTCCGCGTTGCACCTCATGATCCTCGTTCAGGCTCATTGTGCCTCCGCTCGCTTGGCACCGTTGTGGCCCGCGGCCGGCTCCACCCGGCCGACGGCATCCTTGAACGCCATCCAGCCCAGCAAGGCGCACTTCACCCGGGCCGGGTAGCGGGCCACGCCGGCGAAGGCGACCGCGTCCTGGAGAACGTCTTCATCGGGCTCCGTCTGGCCGCGGCTCTGCACCATCTCCATGAACGCGTCCATCGTGGACGTCGACTCCGCCACGGTCCGGCCGACCACCAGATCGGTGAGCACTGATGTCGCCGCTTGGCTGATCGAACAACCCATCGCCTCGTAGGACACGTCGGCCACCCGGTCGCCGTCCAACGCGACTCGGAGCGTCACCTCGTCGCCGCAAGTGGGGTTGATCTGGAACGACTCGGCGTCGAACGGCTCGCGAAGGCCGTTCCGATGCGGGTTGCGATAATGGTCCAGGATGATCTCCTGGTACATCTGTTCCAGTTTCATGCGGACACTCGGAAGAAACGGCGTACCTCATGCACACCGGCCACTAGCGCCTCGACCTCGGCGGGCGTGTTGTACAGCGCGAAGGTGGCCCGCACCGTCGCGGAGATACCGAAGCGGCGATGCAGCGGCCAGGCGCAATGGTGACCAACCCGCACCGCGATCCCCAGGTCGTCGAGCACCTGCCCGGCGTCGTGGGCGTGCACGTCATCAAAGATGAAGGACACCGCGCCACCACGGTGCTCGGTGTCGCGGGGACCGATGATTCGCAGGTCATCGATCTCTGACAGACCGGTCAGCGCCTGTTCCGTCAGGGCGAGCTCATGCTCGGCGATCCGGTCCATGCCCACCGCCGACAGGTAGTCCACCGCCGCGCCGAGGCCAACCGCTTGGGAGGTCATCGGGACACCGGCCTCGAAGCGCTGCGGTGGCGGGGCGTAAGTGGAGCCTTCCATCTTGACCAGCTCGATCATCGATCCGCCGGTGAGGAAGGGCGGCAGGTCCTGAAGCAGTTCCCGGCGGCCGTAGAGTACACCAACCCCGGATGGCCCCAGCATCTTGTGCCCAGAAAACGCCGCGAAGTCGACGTCCAACGCAGCGAAGTCGACCGGCGTGTGCGGCACCGACTGGCAGGCGTCCAGCACCGTCAGCGCGCCAACCTCGCGAGCCCGGCGTACCAGCTCCGCGACCGGCGGGACGGTGCCCATCACATTGGATTGGTGGGTGAAGGCGACCACCCGGGTGCGCTCGGACAGTTCCAGCGAGTCCAGGTCCAGCCGGCCATCGTCGGTCACCCGAAACCAGCGCAGTGTCGCGCCGGTGCGCCGGCACAACTCCTGCCAGGGCACCAGATTAGCGTGGTGTTCCATCTCGGTCACCACGATCTCGTCACCCGGCGCCACAGCGAAGCGTTGGGCCGCTCCCCCGGTGGCTGCCGAGTTGCTCAGCGCGTAGGCGACCAGGTTGATCCCCTCGGTGGCATTTTTGGTGAACACCACCTCGCTGGGCTGGATACCGACGAATGCAGCAATCCGAGCGCGCGCGGATTCGTAAGCGTCCGTGGCCTCCTCGGCGAGTTGATGCGCCCCACGGTGCACCGCCGCGTTGTGCTGTTCCAGGAAGGCACGTTCAGCGTCGAGTGTCTGCCAGGGCCGCTGCGAAGTGGCCCCGGAGTCCAGGTACACCAGTGGCCGACCCTCCCGCACCGTGCGAGACAGGATCGGAAAGTCAGCACGAATCTTCTCCAGTTCACCGGCCGTCAGTGGCCCAGTCACGGTGATGACACCCCCGTCGCCTCTGGCCGGCGCGTGAACCGCTCGTAACCGCCGGCCTCCAATTCTTCTGCGAGCTCCGGCCCGCCGGATTCCACGATCCGCCCACCCGCGAACACGTGCACGTAGTCGGGCGTGATGTGTCGCAGGATCCGGGTGTAGTGGGTGATCAACAGCACGCCGACGTCCCCGCTGGCCCGGTACCGGTTCACTCCTTGGGAAACCACCCGCAACGCGTCGACGTCCAGGCCAGAGTCGGTCTCATCCAGCACCGCGATCTTGGGTT
>JALZCO010000055.1 GCA_030863015.1 Actinomycetota bacterium | reverse complement strand
GATTCAGGCTGCGTCTCGGGCGGCTTGGCGTTGTTCACGTGCTCGGGCAGCGGCGGAAAGGGCGAGGGTGGTATCTCCGGTGCTGAGGTAGCCAAGCCCGGTGAATTCCCAGTGCGACACGACGAGGGTGGTGTCCTCGTCGAGCAGCTCGCGGACGTGTTCGGCGGCTTGGCGTTGGCGGTAGGCGCGGCGTTCGTCGCGGATGGCGCCCAGGGTGGTGGAGTAGCGGCGGCTCTTAGAAGCGAAGTGTCCACGGAAGCCGATCATGTGGGTCCATCGGCGTAGCCCCTGGTAGGCGGGATGTTCGCCGAGCTACCAGGTGGTGTGCACCAGCCGGTTGACGTGGTCGGTGACATCGAGCAGGGGCAGCGCTTCGGGAGTGATGCGACGTTCGCCCAGGCCGAAATGTTCGGCGCTTTTGGTGGCGTATTTGGCGATGTAGCGAGCGGCGTGTTCGGGGGTTAGCTGGCCTGCCGGGCCGCCATTGACGGTTTGGGTGTCGAGTTGCTCGCCGAACCGCAGTACCAAGTCGGCCCCGCTGGGTATCTTGACGGTGAGCCGTACATGCGCGGCGGCCTGCCAGATTGCCTCAGTCAACCTGGCTGCATCGATGTTGGTTTGTGGGTTTTGGTAGTGGTCGCCGGGGCCGTCGAGGCGGATCAGCGCGTGGAAGTGGACGACGCCGCGGCGTTGGAACTCCGCGACCTTCACGAACGAGATTCGGCATCGCCGGGCGAATTCGGCCGCGGTCACCCGCCATCCGGGCTAGCCCGGGCTCTTCATGAGATGCCGGCGTGTCGGTGTCGGGAATGGATGAAAGTGCCTCGCTACCAGGACAAACTGAGCTTGCTGAGGGCTCATGTCGACCTGATGGAGAGGCACTTTCAAGGTGCAGGCTACAACGACGCGTCCCAAGATCACGGTAACCGCCGATGGGCCGGGTGTGGTGTCGCACGCCGGGTCTCGGTTGCTCGCCGATGTGGCCGACCGGACCACGCTGACCGGTGAGTTGTCGCAGGTGCTTGCCGGGCTGTGCAAGCCTCGCTCCCGCCATGATCCGGGTCGGGTGCTGGTTGACATGGCGGTCGCGGTTGCCGATGGGGCCACCACGATCTCCGACGTTGCGGTGCTGACCGAGCAGGCCGAATTGTTTGGGGTGGTGGCCTCGGACTCGACGTGCTGGCGGTTGTTGGACCGGCTCGACACCGCTGCGCTTGGTGCACTTGCCTCGGCGCGGGCTGCTGCGCGGGAGGTGATGTGGGCACAACGCGCCGAGGCGCATGGCGTGCCGTTTCCGGTTGCGCGGGCCGCCGGTCGTCCGCTGCCCGGGCTGGTGATCGACCTCGACGCGAGCATCGTGATCTGTCACAGCGACAAAGAGCATGCGGCGCCGACGTTTAAGCACACCTTCGGCTATCACCCGATGCTCGCGTTTTGTGACAACACCGGTGAGTTCCTGGCCGCCGAGCTACGTCGCGGCAATGCCGGTAGCAACACCGCCGCCGACCACATCACCGTGCTCGACGCAGCACTCACGCAGATCCCCGACGCCCACCGCCACGGCAGCCCTATCCTGATCCGAGCCGACACCGCCGGGGCCACCAAGGAGTTCCTCGCCCACATTCGCGCGCTGCATCAACAGGCGGTCAGCAGCAGCTTCTCGGTCGGCTGGGCGATCACCGAGCGGGAACGCTGTGCCATCGACGCCGTGCCAAACACGGTGTGGGCCGACGCGATCGATGCCGACGGCGGGCACCGACAGGGCGCCGCGCTGGCCGAGATCACCGATGCGCTGCCCGCCGGCGTACTGGCCGACTACCCCAGCGGGATGAGAGTGATCGTGCGCCGTGAGCGTCCGCACCCCGGTGCCCAACTCGACGCGTTCGAAGAGCGCGACGGCTACCGCTACACCGCCTTTGCCACCGACACCGCGGTCGGGCAGCTTGCCCACCTCGATGCCCGCCACCGCGCCCACGCCCGGGTCGAAGACCGCATCCGCACCGCGAAAGACACCGGCCTCAACCACTTCCCGTCCCGCACCTTTGCGATCAATGCAGCCTGGCTGAGCGTCGTGATGCTCGCAGTCGACCTGATCGCCTGGACTCAACTGCTGGTCCTAAACGGCGACCTGGCCAAGGCCGAGCCGAAAACCCTGCGCTACCGGCTGCTCCACGTCGCTGCCCGACTCACCCACGGCCAGCGCCGGCTGTGGCTGCGCATCCAGCACTCCTGGCCCTGGGCCAACCACCTCGCTGCCGCGTTCACCCGGCTCGCCACGCTGCCCGTCCCCACCGGTTGACCTCCCACCCCGACCCCGACGAACAACAGGAGCCACCGGCAGAACAGCATGCCGGTCACCTCATCACGCACACCAACAAAAATAACCTCACCGAGATCAACGACAGCCCACGAAGATCGAATCACTGCTCCCGTGAATCACCGGGGCTAGTGGTCGGGTAGGTGCGCCGAACGATGTTCGAACTTCTGGGCTCCTGATCGTGCGATCGACCATGGAGGAAGTGGAGTCGAAGTGGTGTCAGAACCGGACCAATCGCCCAGCCCGTGGCTCCATGCCAGCTCGAACCTACCCGGGGTGCCTTACGGCGCGGCGGAGGTGCCCGTAACGGGGGTGCAGGCAATGCTCCACGCAGCAAACCGCGTAAGACGATCTGGACGCGTATTGGACGTGAACTACCGCCCGCAGCCGGATTCAGCTGGACGCTGCCGGACACGCGAGGAGGAACTCTGACAGCATTAGCGCTGGTCAGGTTCCTCTCTGTACTGGTCACGGATGGTGCCCCGGCAGGATTCGAACCTGCGCTCCCGCCTCCGGAGGCCGGGTCTCGTCCTCGACTGTGGTG
>JALZCO010000048.1 GCA_030863015.1 Actinomycetota bacterium | reverse complement strand
GTCCCGAACGGGTCGTTGGGCCACCGGTTCACCGGCTCCGGGGAAGGTCACTGGAATCTCGACCTGCACGGTGTCGACCCGCTGCTGAGCATGCATGGTGACGGCGGGGTCGAGGTGCACCTGCCCCGGTTCGACACCGCTGAGCCCGGCTTACTTTGCCGCGGGGTGCCGACCCGGATGGTCGCCACCAAGCTGGTCACCACGGTGTTCGATCTGCTCCTGGCGCAGTACGGAGTGCACCGCCCGGGCCTTCCGGGTACCTGGCCCACCGGGTACGACGACGCCGAGCAGCCGTGTACTCCCGCCTGGCAGGAGCCGATCACGGGGGTACCGGCGGCTGCGGCCGCACGCATCGGACGGGAGTTTGCCGACAACGCCGAGCGCTCGGGCGGCCGGTCGATGATCCTGATGGGTGCGGGCACCAATCACTGGTTCCATTCCGACCTGACGTACCGGTCGTTCCTGGCACTGGTGATGCTCACCGGTTGCGAGGGGGCCAACGGTGGCGGCTGGGCGCACTACGTCGGCCAGGAGAAGTGCCGCCCGATCACCGGCTGGTCGACGCTGGCCTTCGGCCTGGACTGGCAGCGGCCGCCGCGGCAGATGCAAGGCACGGTGTACTGGTACCTGGCTACCGACCAGTGGCGCTACGACCCGTTCACCGCCGACGCGATGGCCTCCCCACTGGCGCAAGGGCGCTTCGCCGGCCGGACCGCGGCGGACAATATCGCGCTGGCCAGCCGGCTCGGCTGGATGCCCAGCTATCCGACGTTCAACCGCAACCCGCTGGACCTGGCCGATGAGGCGCAACGCCTGGGCAAAGACGCCGGGCAGCATGTCATCGACGGCTTGTCCGCCGGGCACCTGAGGTTCGCCTGCGAGGACCCGGATGCGCCGGAGAACTTCCCGCGGTGCCTGACCGTGTGGCGGGCCAACCTGCTCGGATCCTCGGCCAAGGGCAACGAGTACTTCCTGCGCCACCTGCTGGGCAGCGACTCCAACCTGCAGGCCACCGACAATGACGGGGTGCGCCCGGTTGAGGTCACCTGGCGCGATGAGGCGCCGGTCGGCAAGCTCGATCTGCTGCTGTCGCTGGACTTTCGGATGACCAGCACCACCCTGTTCTCCGACGTGGTCCTGCCCGCCGCCACCTGGTATGAGAAGCACGACCTATCGAGCACCGACATGCACCCCTACGTGCACGCCTTCTCCCCGGCGATCTCGCCGCCGTGGGAGACCAAAACCGACTTCGAGGCATTTCATCGGATCGCCCGCGGCTTCTCCTGGCTAGCTGAGAAACACCTCGGGGTGCGCCAGGACATCGTGGCCGTACCGTTGCTACACGACACCGCTGACGCCACCGCCCAGCCCGGTGGCCGGGTGCTGGACTGGAAAGCGGGCGAGTGCGAGCCGGTGCCCGGCAAGACCATGCCGCGGCTGGTGGTCGTGGAGCGCGACTACCCAGCGGTCGGTGAGAAGATGGTTGCGCTCGGGCCACTGGTGGAGCGCGTCGGCTTGACAACCAAGGGCGTCACCGTCCACCCGGATGCCGAGGTGGACTACCTCAAGGCGGCCAATGGCACGATCGTCTCCGGGCGGGCTGCCGGACGCCCGTCGCTGGCCAAGGATGCGCACGCCGCCGAGGCCATCCTCGCGCTGTCCGGCACCACGAACGGCCGGCTGGCTACCGAGGGCTTCCGCACCCTGGAACGGCGCACCGGCACCACGCTCGCCGACCTCGCCGCCGAGAATGAAGGCAAGCGGATCACCTTCGCCGACACCCAAGCACGCCCGGTGCCGGTGATCACGTCACCGGAGTGGTCGGGCAGCGAGGCAGGCGGCCGGCGCTACGCCCCGTTCACCATCAACACCGAGCGGCTCAAGCCGTGGCACACACTGACCGGTCGGCAGCACTTCTATCTCGACCATGACTGGATGTCCGAGCTCGGTGAGCAGCTGCCGATCTTCCGGCCGCCGCTGGACATGACCGCGTTGTTCGGCGAGCCGAACGTCGGCGCGAATAGTGGTGTCAACGGGCACCGGTCGATCACCGTCCGGTATCTCACCCCGCATTCGAAGTGGTCCATCCATTCCGCGTACCAGGACAACCTGCACATGCTCACGCTGTCCCGCGGCGGGCAGGCGATCTGGATGTCCGACGTGGACGCCGCCAAGATCGGTGTCGTCGACAACGAGTGGATCGAGGCGATCAACCGCAACGGCGTGGTGGTGGCCCGGGCGATCGTCAGCCATCGCATGCCCGAGGGCACCGTGTTCATGTACCACGCCCAGGAGCGGACCGTGGGTGTGCCCCGCATCGAGAAGACCGGCAAGCGCGGTGGCATCCACAATGCGCTGACCCGGCTGATGATCAAGCCGACGCACCTGATCGGTGGCTACGCCCAGCAGTCATTCGGGCTGAACTACCACGGCCCCACCGGTAACCAGCGTGACGAAGTCACCACCATCCGCCGGCGCAGCCAGGAGGTGACCTACTGATGAGGCTCATGGCACAGCTGGCGATGGTGATGAACCTGGACAAGTGCATCGGCTGCCACACCTGCAGCGTCACCTGCAAACAGGCGTGGACCAACCGCGGCGGCGTTGAGTACGCATGGTTCAACAACGTGGAGACCAGACCGGGGCAAGGATATCCGCGGCAGTACCAGGATCAGCAACGGTGGAAGGGCGGCTGGACGCTGACCAAGCGCGGCCGGCTCACGTTACGCTCCGGCTCGCGGTTCAAGCGGCTACTGAACATCTTCGCCAACCCCGACCTGCCGACGGTGGCCGACTACTACGAGCCGTGGACCTACGACTACGACAACCTGCTGTCCGCCCCACCCTCGGACACAACCCCGGTGGCCCGGCCCAAGTCGGCGCTCACCGGGCAGGACACCGAGGTCACCTGGGGCGCCAACTGGGACGACGACCTGGGCGGCGGGCCCGAGCAGATCGGTCGCGATCCACTGCTGGCAAAGGTGTCCGGCAAGGTGCAGCTGGAATTCCAGCAGACGTTCATGTTCTACCTGCCACGGATCTGCGAGCACTGCCTCAACCCCTCCTGCGCGGCGTCCTGCCCGTCCGGCGCGATCTACAAGCGCACCGAGGACGGCATCGTGCTGGTCGACCAGGATCGTTGCCGCGGCTGGCGGCAGTGTGTCACCGGATGCCCGTACAAGAAGATCTACTTCAACCACAAGACCGGCAAGGCAGAGAAGTGCACGTTCTGCTACCCACGGGTGGAAGTGGGTATCCCCACGGTCTGCGCGGAGACCTGTGTAGGACGGCTGCGCTACATCGGGGTGGTGTTCTACGACGCGGACGCGGTGCTGACCGCAGCCTCGGTGCGGGACGATAAGGACCTATACCCGGCGCAGCTGGGCGTGTTCCTCAACCCGCACGACCCGCGGGTGGTAGCCGAAGCTGAGCGGGCCGGCATCTCGCAGGAGTGGATCGATGCGGCGCAGGCGTCGCCGATCTACAAGTTGATCGTGGACTACCAGGTGGCGCTGCCGCTGCATCCGGAGTACCGCACCATGCCGATGGTCTGGTACATACCGCCCCTGTCGCCGGTGGTGGACGTGCTGTCGAGCACCGGGCATGACGGCGAGGACGCCGGCAACCTGTTCGGTGCAATCGACGCGCTGCGCATCCCGGTGGAGTACCTGGCCGAGCTGTTCACCGCCGGCGATGTCGGGCCGGTGCGCGCTGCCCTGCAACGGCTGGCCGCGATGCGCGCACACATGCGCCAGGTCAACCTCGGCGAACCGGTCCGGCCGGAGATCGCTGAGTCGGTGCGTTTGACGCCAGCCGAGATCGAAGCGATGTACCGGCTGCTGGCCATCGCCAAGTACGAGCACCGCTACGTCATACCCAGCGCCGCCGGCTCCGAGGCCCACCGGCTGGATGCCCTGGCCACCGGGTGCAGCCTGGACTCCGACGG
>JALZCO010000039.1 GCA_030863015.1 Actinomycetota bacterium | reverse complement strand
ACGCGTTGTGTCCACCATGAAAGCCGATGGCAAGCCACAGCGTGCCGCTGACCGTCCGGCAAGCCGCGAGCATCAGTCCGAACCCGGTCATCGCCACCGCGTAGAGCACGCGCTCTCCGAGAGTGGTGGCCCCGCCGCTGGAGAACACGTGCATCGACCCGAAGAGAAGCGAACTGCTGGCCACCGTGGCCCACAGCGGCAGCGTCCCGCCAAGGTTGCGAAACATGTAGCCGCGGAACACCAACTCCTCCGGCAATCCTTGCACCAATAGGGTCGACATGGCGATCATGATGATGCTGGCCCCAAGCCCCTGTTCGGCTGATTTCTTCGTTGCGTCGGCCGACCAGCCCCAGTCAGCGAGCCCGAGTTGCACGGTGGCTGCGGCGGCGACCGTGGTGACAATGGCCGCTAGCACAATGCCGAACAGGAGGTGCAGGATCGCTGCGCGGTCCGCGGTAAGGCCGATGCCAGACCACGGCCGTCGATCGGCGTGCCGCCGCAACAGGAACACCAAGCAGAGCGCACTCGCCGTGATGCCCAAGCCCCCGGCCACGTACGAGATCACCGAAGGCAGCCAAGCGGTCGCCGCCTGGGCAGCCATGCCGATGATCAGCACGCAACCGAACAATCCCAGCCACGCCAACAGAATCCGCCACGTCAACCGCAGCCGGCGGTCCTGGCCGACGAACACGCTCAATGATGTGGTGCCCAGCCTGATGTCCATACCGAACATAGAAGAAGATATTACAGACCGTGGTCACCCAATCACGCATCTGAACCGACCGCAGCGCGGATCACCCAGGCGATCACCGACTCCCTAGACACGGTCAGCGGCAGCGTCGTCGGTACCGGGGCAGTCCCCGATCATTGTGCACGCGGTGCCCGGGGCGCTAAGCGGACGGTAGGTGGATCAGCAGCTGGCCGTCGTGGACCGGTAAGGCAGTTCAGCCCATCACAGGGCCGGGTAAGGCGTGGCGGGCGGTCATGAGTTCCGGTTACGCCAGCGGGCCACCCGCTGGCGTAACCGGGCGTGCACGCCGCCATAGGCGGTGACCAGACTGGGTAGGTACTGCTTGGCCAGCTTGGCCACGAAGGTGTAGTTGGGGTCGCAGACGTTGTCGACTGGAGCGTCGGCGGCCTGGGCCACGAGTTGGTAGGTGTCGAGTAGCTCCAGGCCGGTCAGCTCGGCCAGCCAGGTAACGAGGTCGTGCTGGGCGATGCGGTAGGCATCTTCCAGCGGCCTCGCCGCCCCAATGCTCATTACGTGGGTGTCGGATTCCAGGCGCGGCCACGGCGTGTAGACGCCTTTCACCAATTCCGCCACCAGGACGGTGGTCATGGCAGCCTCGACGGCCACTCCGCAAACCTCCCCGCCGCCCTGGCGGGCGTGTCCGTCACCGATGGCGAACATCGCGCCCGGCACGTTGACCCCGAAGTAGGCCGTCACCCCGGCCCGAACCTCGGAAGTGTCGAGGTTGCCGCCGTGGGCATCCGGCACGATGGTCGAGCGCACCTCGAATGCCGCCGGGGCCACCCCAATGGTTCCGTGCATCGGTTGAAGTGGCAGCTCCACCGTGTGGTCGGAGCGGCGGGCGTGGTAGCGGACGACGCCGGCCGCCGTGTCCACGTCGTAGCGCCACACCCGTTCCTCCAGCGGCGGCTGCAAGGTGGCAGTGGTGTGGGTTGAGGTCAGCGCTCCGAAGTGTGGGAACGTCGCCGACACCGCCCAATCCCGCGCCGGGGTGATGGACACAACATGGAGCGCCACCGTGTCGCCCGGCTGTGCGCCCTCAACGTAGAACGGTCCCGTCACCGGGTTGACGAACGGCAGCTTGCACACCACTGATGGCCGGTCGTCCACCGTCCGTACCAGCCCGCTGAAACAGTCCTCGGTGCCCACCTCCAGAAGCTGGCCCGGCCGGATGCGGGCGAGTGGGTTGCGGCCGCCGAATGTGTAACACAGCTGTTCCGGTGTGGGCTGCAAGGACAGCACCTCGTTGGTCATGGCCGCGCCTCCTCCACTAACTGCCACTCGTCGGTGGGGTACGAGCCGGTTCACTCAAGCGCCGCCGCCGCCGCTGAAATAAAGCGCCGCCAGCACCACCAACCGTGGGCGATCCACACGAACCCCAGGTGCTGGGTCGCCGCCACCTCCGTGCTGAGTACCACAAACGCACTACCGTGAACCGCAGCACCGGCACGACCACGTGCTGCTCCAGCGGCGCACCAGCTAGTGGCACACCACCGCCACATGCAATACCAGAAACGCTGTCAGCGCCCCGAAGTTCACCAGCGTCTAACGTGCCCAGGGCCGTCAGGGCAATAGCGTTGTCGGCACGCTTTTAGCCACACCGACACCTTTGCGAGCAGCTTCGGCAGTTACCGGTCGCACGCCACGGTTTCAGGGTCACCGAGATTTGGGCATGGCGCAGGATGCGCATGACCTCGCGGCCTGCAGATCAAGGACCCACCAGTGGCGAAGGCTCGATAAGGGTGTCAATCGAGCC
>JALZCO010000015.1 GCA_030863015.1 Actinomycetota bacterium | reverse complement strand
GACCACCACGATCTAACGACGACCGGAGGGATGACCATGCCGGGACGCGATGAGCTGCCCAGCACGCTGGAGCGCTCCGACGACAAGGCGAAGCGGACGTGGATCAAAGCGCACGACTCTGCCGTGGACAGCTACGGCGAGGGTGAGCGAGCGCACCGCACCGCGTTCGCCGCCGTCAAACACACCCACGAGAAGGTCGGCGACCACTGGGAGCCTAAGGAACAGTCCGGTCCGTCGGACAAACAGGCCGCCGGCGGGGCCGCCAGTAGCGACCGTCCGACCGCTGGTGGCGTCGACGCCAATGCCAGCAAGAAGCACCTCGAGCAGGTGGCTCGGCGGCTCAAGATCTCTGGACGCTCGCGGATGACCAAGGATGAGCTGGTGGATGCGATTCGCAAGGCCAATGACCGCAAGACCGCCGAAGCCCGCGGCGACTGAACAGATCTCTGCCCGCGCCGTCAGCTGCGAAGCAGCCGGATCACCGCCGCCTCGATCGCGGTCCGGACGCCCTCGTCGGACAGGTCGGCCGAGCTCGGCACCGCACCGTTGAGCCGGCCGTTGTTGAGCCGGCGCAGTACGGGGAGCACGGTGCGGCCCTGCTCGAACCGCTCGATCAGCCTGGGGTCTACGTAGGACGCCCGGGCCACGGCTGGGGTGTTCCCCAGGTGATCGGCCACCTCGCGCATTGCGGCGGCCACCAGCTTGGCCTGCCCGCGCGCCGTATCCGGTATCCCCCCACCGGCCTGCACCGCCAGCGCTGCGGCGGCCAGCACGGTGGCGTTCCAGGTACGCAGGTCCTTGCACGTGTAGCGATGTCCGGCAAGTTCCTTGACAGCGTCGTTGAGATCAGAGGTGCGCACGTCGCGCCAGCTGCGCCCGTCCCGGTAGGCGAGCAGCTCGTCTCCCCCACCGCGCCGGCGTAGCAGCGAACCCACCACCCGGTGCAGGGATTGGTCACGTAGCTCGAGCGTGCGGGAGATACCACCCTTCGCGACGTAGTCGATCAAAATTCCACCGCGGTGCAACCGGACGTGTTCCCGGCGCAGCGTCGCGAGCCCGAAGCTGCCCTCGCCGTCGTCGCAGCTAGGGGCGTACTCCTCCCCACCGGCGCGGAACACGCCGATGTCCAGCATTCGTATCGCCGCGGCGAGCACGCGTCGACGCCCGAGCCCCGGTTCGGCCAGCCGGTGCGCTACTTCGAGGCGCACCTTGGGCAGGCGTCGCCCCAGCGCGAGGACCCGCTGATATTTCGCGGCGTCCCGAGCCCGCCGCCACTCGTCGTGGTAACGGTACTGGCGCCGTCCGGCGTCGTCAGTGCCGACCGCTTGGATGTGCCCGTCGTCCAGCGGCGAGATCCACACGTCACGCCAAGCCGGCGGGATCGCCAGCGCGCGGATCCGCTCCAGCGCCTCGGGGCTGGTCAGCGGCCGTCCCCGCTCGTCGTAGTAGCTGAACCCGCGGCCACGCCGGCGCCTGCTCCATCCAGGAGCGGCGGGGTCGACGCGAGCCAGGTCATCGACGAGATCGACCGGTGAGCCGGCGGCTGCGGACACGCGAGCTATGTACCCGAGGAAGGCGCCATCCTAACGCTGGATGTTGTTGACCACCTCAGCCGAGCTGAAAGGCGACTTGCGAGTCAGCCCGCTCTATCAGTCGCCTCGACCCCCGGCCCCTCGTCGACCGGCTTCACTAGCTATGTCCCCCATACCAACCGATCCGGCGAGCACCAGTGTGGGAATAAGGTCTCCGCGGCCCGACGCACCGGGCGGCGTGACACGCCCGTACCAGCGAAGGGGGCCTGACATGGAGATTGATCGCAAACGGCTCGTGTGGCTACTTGCCGCCGTCGTGGTGGCCAGCGCGTTCGCGGTCGGCCTGCCGGCCAGGCCCACGCCGCCCTCGTCCCCGGTGGCCCGTGGAGCACCTGGCCAAGGCCCCTGCACGCCCGAGCCCGCCACACCCAAGCGGCAACTGCGTGCCATGTGGATCGCCAGCGTCGCCAACATCGACTGGCCCAGCCGACCTGGCCTTTCCGCTGAGACCGTTCAGACCGAGTACCGTGCCTGGCTGGATCTCGCCCAGCGCCACCACCACAACGCGGTGGTCGTACAGATACGGCCTACCGCCGACGCGTTTTGGCCGTCACCCTATGAGCCATGGTCGGAGTGGCTGACCGGCCACCGCGACGGTGGGAGCCCGGGCTGGGACCCTCTTGCGTTTCTCGTCGCCGAGGCCCATCAACGCAATTTGGAGTTCCACGCCTGGTTCAACCCCTATCGGGTTAGCATGCCCGGTGGCGCTGGGCCGGACATCGGCAAGCTTGCACCTCACCATCCGGCCCGCCAGCGCCCCGATTGGGCCGTGGCCTACCCGATCAACGCCCCCGCTAGCCGCCTCTACTACAACCCCGGCATCCCGGAAGTACGCCGATTCGTCGAAGACGCCATCCTCGACGCGGTCGCCCACTACGACATCGACGGTGTGCACTTCGACGACTACTTCTACCCGTACCCCGCCGCTGGACAGGACTTCGCCGACGACGCCACCTACGCCCGATACGGCGCTGAGTTCACCAACAAAGCCGACTGGCGCCGCGACAACGTCAATCACCTTATTCAGGAGCTCGGCCAGCGCATCAAGAACCTCAAGCCGTGGGTGAAATTCGGCGTCAGCCCATTCGCGGTCTGGCGCAACAGGTCCACCGACCCGCTCGGCTCGCAAACCAATGGGTTGCAAACTAGCTACGACGCGCTCTATGCCGACACACGGCTGTGGGTCAAGCAGCAGTGGATCGACTACATCGTGCCCCAGGTGTACTGGAACATCGGTTTCGGTCCGGCGGACTACGCCCTCCTCGTCCCGTGGTGGTCCGACGTCGTGTCTGGCACCCGGGTGCAGCTCTACATCGGCCAAGCCGACTACAAAATCGGCACCACTGGCGCGTGGCTGGACCCCGCCGAGATGAGCCGTCACCTGGCCTTCAATAGCGACCATCCGCAAGTGCTCGGTGACATGCACTTCAGTGCCAAGGACGTGCTCGCCGACCCAATCGGCGGAGTCAGCCGCTACGTCGCCGATCACTACACCCGGCCAGCACTCGTCCCACGCATGGCGCACCTGCCTTCCCGGCCGCTACGCGCCCCGCTCGTCACCGCTGCGACCCGCGACGCCGGTACCGGCGCTGTAGCCCTCGCCTGGCTGCCACCGAATCAGAGCCCACCGTTCGGCGCCGCCACCTCGTACGCCATCTACCGCTTTGACGGCCCAGCTCTGCCCGATCCTTGCCGCTTCGCTGATGCCGCCCACCTGCTGACCACCCAACGAGCGACAAACGGGGTGCGACAGACCTACATAGACTCAACCGCGCAGCCCGACCGCACCTACATCTATTACCTGACTGCCCTCGACCGCATCTGGAACGAAAGCGACCCCAGCCCACCTGCATTCATAGAATAGACCAATATTCTGTTCACACAGTGATACACGGCGCCGAGGCAGGTTTGACCTCCCCCGGTTCGTTCATCCAATGCTGACGGTCTCGAAGCCTGACTGCTGCTTGCTCGGATTATGGGTGGTGACGGATAGGCGGAACTCTTACCGTGGCCAGTGGGCGCTTCACGGCTCAATCGCGACAAGCTCGCTGAGCACCTTCGGCGCGGTGAGTTGCTTAGCCTCGCTCCGGATCTAGTTCTCGGGTCGCCGATGGGCGAGGGAGTGATGATGTCCTGGGAGGCACGCGCTCCATTGCCGCCAACCGACAACGACGCCTCCGCCTGCTGCTGCACTGCGGCGTCGGCTGGCACACTGTCCGGACTACCCGATCGGAGGTTGGTTACCACGGTTCACCCATCCGGGTAAGGCTATCGCATCAAGACCGTGCGTTTAGGGCCTGCCCTGACCGGGTACCCCAGCTACGTCCGATGCTGCACAATATATGGAGTAATGCTATGGGTTTCGCAGACAAGGCCAAGGAAAAGGTCGAAGAGCTGAAGGCCAAGGTCAAAGACGCCACAGGTGCGGGAACGGGTGACGACCGCGAAGGTGTCTCCGCCACCGATACAACGCCGAGCGACCCACACGGTGTTGGCATGTCGACTAGTACGTCGGGAAACGAGCCATCGCTAACCGGTTCCGAAGAGTCACATCGTAAGGATCGGCTCGATGCCGGTATTTCTGACGAACAGAATGTCGATTCCGGAAGCCCGCCCATGCGTGCAGGCGACCAAGGGGGCTGATCTGCTCAAGGCCCTGATGGAACGGACACGGTTGATGTGACCGTCGAGCAGAAGCGGGTATCTCATCTTCCCTGATGATCCACTGCTCTCGCTCCCAGCCTCGGGTCCATCCCGGAGCGAGGCCCGGAGGCAAAGGATTGTTGATCCAGATGTGAGCTGGGACCTGCTTGCTGACCTGGGGGAATGGTGATCCGCATTGTTCCCCCGAACCGCCTTCGACGCCGTGTCAGGCTTGACCCTGGTGTCAGCCAGTGAGCTGTTCTCGCCATCAACATTGTCCGGTCTCGGCCTCATCGATGATCGGCGTTTCCTGACGACCCTCGACCGGATCGCGATGGGCATATGGTCGGTCTGCGTGGTTCGTCTGGACGGTCGGGACAGAGATCTGGTTGTGGCGCCTTCTCGCGCCGAGCCCCCTGGGTTTTGCCGCTCAATGCGGGAG
>JALZCO010000003.1 GCA_030863015.1 Actinomycetota bacterium | reverse complement strand
ACACCGTGGCCTGGCGGGTGATGTCGGCCGACTCGCATCCGGTGGCGGGTGCCTTCACCTTCTCGGTGGGTCACCCCTCGGCTCATCGGGCCGCCGGGATCGTACAGTCCAGCGGCAGCGCAGCGATCGGCGTGATCTACGGCATCGCGCGAGCCGCAGCGTTCGCGTCGTTCGCGCTGCTGGTGGGCTCGATTGCCTTCGTGTTGCTCTGCTGGCCCGGCGCCATCACCCGCGGTGACGTCCGCCACATCATGCTCGTCGGCTGGGCTGGTCTGCTGGCAGCCACGATGGTGGGCCTGCTGCTGCAGGGCCCCTACGGTTACGGGCTGGATGCCGATCGCATCTTCGACTCCGCGGTCTTCTCCTCGACCGTGGACAGCCAGTTCGGCACAGCGTTGACCGGCAGGCTTATGTTGCTGGCCCTGGCCGGCGGGTACCTGGTGTTGTTGTGCGCTTGGTTGGGGCACGTCACTCGGCGGGGCCACGCGTGGTTCGGCGCACTCGGTATCGGTTTGGCCGTGAGCCTCGCCTCAACGTGGGCGGTCGCAGGTCACGCTGCGGTGGGGCTCCAATCAGCGCTGGCGTTGCCGGTGGATGTGGTGCATCTCCTGGCGATGGGCGGGTGGCTAGGTGGTGTGGTAACGCTCGCCGTCATCTTGCGTCCGACGGCGGCCGCGAGTGCCGAGGTGCCGACAGCGGTGTACCGGTTCTCCTCGATCGCGACCGGATCGATCCTGCTGCTCATCGGCACCGGGAGCTACCAATCGTGGCGCCAACTCGGTAGCTGGGCAGCGTTCGGATCCACCGACTACGGTCGGTTGCTGCTGGTGAAGTTCGTGATTATCGCGCTCCTACTCGGCGTCGCCGTGAGGTCGCGCAAGTGGGTCGCCCGGCATCGGCAAGCGCCGGTCGGTATCGGTGTTGATGCGGCAGCGCCGTCATCCCCTGCGGTATCGACATTGCGGCGTAGCGTGCTGTGCGAAGCCGTGGTCGGTGCTCTCGTGCTCGGCGTCACCGCCCTGCTGGTCAACGCCGAACCCGGTCGAGCTGCGACCGCCGCGTCGCCAGCACCAGCACACCAGGTGATCAGCTATGACACCGGGGGGCCGGGCGGTCAAGGCCGGCTCACCGTCGACGTTGATCCTGCCGTCACCGGGCCTGCCATGATCAGTATCACTGTGCAGGATCTCACCGCAGGTCCACGTGACGTGGCCGAGCTCAACACCACCTTGACCCTCAGCTCCAGGCAGCTCGGCCCCTTCCCGGTTCCTCTGCAGCGCATCGCACCAGGGCGTTATGTCGCCTCCGGGTTCCAGATCCCGGCCGACGGAACGTGGCAGCTGACAGTGACCGTGCGCACGTCTGACATCGACCAAACCACCGTGACCACACCGATCGACATCGCTAGCCGCTAATGTGAGCCTCCGTGCTTCGGACAGCTGTGATCGTTATGATGTCGGCCGTGTTGGCCGGATGCGGGAATGCGCAGCAGGCGGGCGCACCGGCTCCGGACGTGGTTCGTGCGGCCGATCCGCTGCTCGCGCCGGCGTTGACTGGTGCGCAGCCGCGGGCCTTGACCGATCCGAGCGGGGTGGCCCGGCAGATCACCGCCGCTGAGACCGCCGTGCGGGATCGGGTGACTTCGCCCGAGCTGGTCGCTGCGGCCGGCCGCACCGCGCAGGTGGCCTATCTCGCTCTTATCGACCGGCCAGACTGGGACGCCGCTGTGCTGGCCGATGTTCCGGCGCCATTGCAGGACACGGTGCGACGCAACGTCGCGGCGGGACGTGAGTTCCAGGCGATGGCCAGCCGGCTGCCGACGACCGTGCCGGCCTGGCGGATCATCGAGCCGCTTCCCGCACCGGAGCTGCGGGCGTACTACGCGCAGGCTCAGCAGCGTTTCGGGGTGCCGTGGACGGTGCTGGCCGCGGTACACCTGGTCGAAACCAGGATGGGGCGAATCGTCGGGCTGTCCAGTGCCGGTGCGCAGGGGCCAATGCAGTTCTTGCCGGCCACCTGGGCTCGTTACGGTCTGGGCGGCGATATATGGGACACCCGCGACGCGATCTTCGGTGCGGCCAACTACCTGGCCGCCAACGGTGCCGCGGATGGCACCGACGCCGGCCTGAACAATGCCCTGTACCGCTACAACAACGACAACCGCTACGTCCAAGGGGTGCGGCACTACGCGGCGCTGATGCACGCTGACGAGCGCGCCTACGTGGGCTATCACGCCTGGCAAGTCGACTACCGGACCCACCTGGGCCGCTTCATGCTCCCGACCGGTTACGAGTTGCCCCGCAGTGTGCCAGTGGAGGAGTGGTTGGGTATCTGGCCCCGATGAGTAACACGGTAAGCGTGCGCCGTCCGGACCGACTAGATTCCGGGGCTGGCTACATTGTGGGGCCCCGACGTCACGGGGGCAACGTGACGTCGGGGCCATTAAACCCGATCCGCCCGGGCGCGGTCGGACAGATCGGGGGCTCTTGCGGCAGGATTGATCGACCCGGGTCGCCCGTAATGGCGACCCGCCGGGTCGTGAGGTCAGTCTGGTGACGTGGAGGGCCGCTGGGCAGCCGCCCGCGGCATACCGCTGTAGTCAGCGCGCAGCAGGCAATACATCGAAGCCGGACCCATGCCGGACCAACCGTCATTCGTAGTGACGGGTTGGGCACTGTTAGTGACGCCACCGCTTCCGGTGCTACCGGAAGGGCACGGCGCAGTGGTGGTTCCGAATGGACTCGCGGGAGCCGGGGCCGTTGGGTCGCTGCCGCGTACTGAGGATTTCCCTGCTGAGGAGTCGGCGACCTGGTCCGCTAACGGATCGGCAGCCGGATCAGCGGCAGTGCAGACGAAAGTCGCAGGTGAGGCGGTATGCACTGGGTGCGCCAGGGCGGGGGTGACGATGGTCGCTGCCCGTACGATCGGCTCAGCTGGCGCGGCCGGCGGTGGCGCGACCACTACCGGCCGGTGGGTCTTTGGCGACGACTGGGTGTCCGCTCGGGTCACCGGGGCCGGTGCAGCGAGCTTAGACACCGGGGTCAGCACGGGAGCCAGCACGGGGACCTGCGGAGGCCGGACGGGAAGTCGCGGCACCGGCACTGCGCGCAGCACCCCTGTGACTGCCGACTTCACCGTGGGCGGCGTCCCGATCAAACCGCCGGGGTCGTCATCCGGTAACGGAAACCCGACCAATCGGACTGTACCGTCTTGCTGCCTGAGATCTTGCGAAACCAGGTCTTCTTGTGCCAGGCCCGTTCCAGATCCCAGCAGCCACCCCGTGATGACCAGCCCCCCGAGCACGGCGACCCGCAGCAATGCAGCCCATGGACGTGCACCCCATGGAAGCGCACGCAGCACCCCGCGGGGCGCACACCGTGCGCCACCTGCGTTGGGGATGGCGGCCACCGGTTCCCCCTCAACCCTTCCGCGGGGCCGGCCCTGCGCCGGCTTGCCGCGCCAACGTCCTGCTTGCAGCCGGGCGAGAAGGCTAGACTCCATCACCCGGACAATCGCAGTCTCACACTACACGCTGTGACTGCTTGATGGGATATCTGTAGCGATCGTCACCGATCTGGCGACCGAGACACGCGCGCCGACGCAAGGCGGGCGATTGCCTCGTCGAGCACCTCGTCGCGTTTGCAGAAGGCGAAGCGCACCAGGTGCCGCCATGGTGCCGGGTCGTCTACGAAGGCCTGCACCGGCACCGCCACCACACCGGCGCGGTGGGGCAGCTGGCGGCAGAACTGGAGGCCGTCGGAGTATCCGAGCGGCCGGACGTCCGCACAGACGAAGTAGGTGCCCTCGCTGCGGTGCACGCCGAATCCTGCCGCACCCAGCCCCGCGGCCAGCCGGTGCTGCTTGGTCTGTAACGCCGCACGATGCGCCGCCAGCCACTGCTGCTCGGCGCGCAGCGCGTGGGCTACCGCGGGCTGAAATGGCGCCCCGCCGACGAAGGTGAGGAACTGCTTGGTCGCCCGCACCGCGGCCACCAGATGCGCCGGGCCGCACACCCAACCGATCTTCCAGCCGGTGACGCTGAACGTCTTGCCGGCACTGGACACGGACAGCGTGCGTTGCGCCATCCCGGGCAAGGCCGCGATCGGAAGGTGCTGCGCACCGTCGAAGACGAGGTGTTCGTACACCTCGTCGGCAATCACGAGCAGGTCATGTTCAGCGGCCAGGGCCGCCAGTGCCTTCAGCTCGTCGCGGTGTAGCACCGTGCCGGTGGGGTTGTGCGGGCTGTTGAGGATCAACACGCGAGTGGCCGGCGTGATCGCCTTGGCTAGCGCGTCCGGATCCAGGGCGAACCGGTCGCCGTCGGCGACCAGCGGCACGCTTCGGCGGGCCGCTGCAGCCAGCGCGACCGCGGCGGCGTAGGAGTCGTAATAGGGCTCGATGAGCAGCACCTCATCGCCCGGATGCACCAGAGCAAGCAGCGCGGCGCTGATCGCTTCGGTGGCGCCGACGGTGACCAGCACCTCAGTGTCCGGATCGTGCACGAGGCCGTAATGGGTTGCTTGATGCTCGGCGATAGCGCGCCGCAGCTGGGGTATGCCCGGTCCGGGTGGGTACTGGTTGCACCCGCTGGCGATCGCCGCACAGGCGATCTCGAGCATGCCGGCCGGACCGTCAGTGTCCGGGAAGCCCTGGCCGAGGTTCACTGCGCTGGTGCGCGCGGCCAGCGAGGTCATCTCCGCGAAGATCGTCGACGTGAACGGCTGCAGCCGGGGGACCAGTCCGTGAGTTCGCACAACCCTCATCCTGCCGCGCCCATCGTCGCGCCGAGGGAGGCACAATCGGCAGCGTGGAGTTGACGCAAAACGAGCAGGACAAACAGCGGGATCTACGCCGGATGAAGGCGGTCGCGCTGAGCTTCCTGCTGGGTGCGGCGGTGGTGTACGTGGTGGCGCGGCTCTACGAGCAACCCAACAGCGCGACGTGGATCGGATATGTGCGGGCGATGGCCGAGGCCAGCATGGTCGGTGCGCTGGCCGACTGGTTTGCGGTCACCGCGCTGTTTCGCCACCCGCTCGGGTTGCCGATCCCGCACACGGCGATCATCCCGCGTAAGAAGGATGCGCTGGGAGGCAACCTCGGTGATTTCGTGGGTGTCAACTTTCTCGCCGAAGACGTGGTGATCGACAAGCTGCGACGGGTCGGGGTCAGCGCTCGATTCGGTCGGTGGCTGGCGCAGCCCCGCCACGCCGAGCGGGTCACCGCGGAACTGTCCACCGCGGTGCGCGCCGCAGTTACCGTACTGCGCGACGATGACGTCCAAGCGGTCCTGGAGAACGCGGTCGTCAAGCGGCTTATCGAGCAGCCCTGGGGGCCGCCACTGGGCCGGCTGCTCAATCAGCTGCTCGCCGATGGGGAGCACCACAAACTCGTCGATCTGGTGGCCGAGCGGGCCTACGAGTGGGTACGCAACAACCACGGCGCGGTGTTGCGGGTGGTTAGCCAGCGGTTGCCCGGGTGGTCGCCGAAGTTCGTCGACGAACTGGTCGCGGACAAGCTGTACTCCGAGGTGCTGGCATTCGCCTGGGCTGTGCACAGTGATCCGGACCATGCTATGCGCAAGGCGGTGGACACCTTTTTGCTGGAGTTCGCCCAGGACTTGCGTACGGATCCGGTGACGATCGCGCGCGCCGAAGTGGTCAAGCAGCAGGTGCTGGCACACCCCGAGGTTCAAACCTTGGTCGGGTCGGCGTGGGGTACTGCGAAGAAGATGCTCCTCGAGGCCGCCGAGGACCCGTCCTCGGAGTTGCGGCGCCGGGTGCGCGACGCGCTGCTCGCCCTGGGCCTGCGGCTGGCCTCCGACGCTGAGCTACGGTCCAAGGTGGATAACTGGCTGGAAGGTGCGGCGAGCTACGTGGTATCCAACTACCGCGGAGAGATCACCACCCTGATCACCGACACGGTGCAGCGCTGGGACGCCGAGGACACCGCCCGCAAGGTGGAGCTGCAGGTCGGTCGGGATCTGCAGTTCATCCGGATCAACGGCACCGTGGTCGGGGCCCTCGCCGGCCTGGCCATCCACACCGTCTCGCAACTCCTACTCTGATCCGCTCGTGAGTGCATAACAGTGTTCTAACACTGTTGCGCACTCACGAGGCTGCTGCTCCCAGCAGCCATGCGTATCCTGGGCGGGTGCTGCTGCAGTCGCTGGACCTCTGGGTCTTCTTGGTTCTCTACGGGCTTGCAATCCCGGTCGGGCTCTTCGCGTTCATCCACGCCGCCCTCCAGCGAGCCGATGCCTACACCGCAACCGACAAGCTGACCAAGCCGGCGTGGTTGGGCATCACCGGCGGCGGCGCCGCCGTTCTGATCCTGTTCAACCCCGCGGCCTGGCTGTTTTTCTGGCTGCTCGGGCTGGTGGCCGTGCTGGTCTATCTCGTGGATGTCAAGCCCGCGGTGACCGAGGTGCAGCGCGGGCCGCGTTGGTGACATGGGCTGCGCCGGCTCCAGGGGTCGGATGGTTGTGGGTCGGATAGCTGGGCGGCTGAGCGTTCGGCCTGCTCTGGACGTCCCCGAACTGCTCGCCGCGCCGGTTGCCGCCGCGCTGACCGCGCTGCCTGGTGAGCAGGCCGCGCGCTGCACCGTCGCAGAGATTGATCCGGCCCTGGCCGACACTGCGGCGTTGTGCGAGTACTACGGGGTGCCGCTGCACTCCTCGGCGAACTGTGTAGTGGTCACCGGCAAGCGCGCTGGTGTGCCGCGCTGGGCCGGATGTGTGGTGCTTGCCACCACCCGGGCCGACGTTAACGGCGTGGTCCGGCGGTGGCTGGACGTGCGCAAGGCGTCCTTTGCCACCCGGGATGATGTGGTGGAGTTGACCTTGATGGAGTATGGCGGGATCACGCCGCTAGGACTGCCCGCCGGGTGGCCGGTGCTGCTCGACCCTGCGGTGGTCGCTGCCGATCAGGTGGTTGTGGGATCGGGCCTGCGGCGCAGCAAGCTTCTGTTGCCGGGTGAGGTGTTGGCGGCGCTGCCCGCAGCCGAGATCGTCGATGGTTTGGGACGCCCGGTTCAGTAATATCTGCAAATATCTGCTCGCATAACTCATGCGTAAGCATGCATGTATGGTGAGGCGCATGGGCCACCACGGGCACGGCCACGGCCATGGACACGGCCATGGTGCCGCACCGTCGGACCGTCGCCGGCTTGGCTGGGCGCTGGCCATTACGTCTGTGGTGCTGCTGGTCGAAGTCGTGGGCACCGCCCTGACCGGCTCGCTGGCACTGCTCGCTGATGCCGGACATCTGGCGACGGACGTGCTCGGTCTGGCGGTCGCGCTGATCGCCACTGTGCTGGCCCAGCGCCCGCCGAGTCAGATTCGGACTTACGGGCTGGGTCGTGCGGAGGTTCTCGCCGCGGCGCTCAACGCGCTGATCCTGCTCGTGGTCGCAGGGGTGGTCGCGGTGGAGGCGGTCAACCGGCTGGGTGCTCCACCGGCGGTGCCCGGGGTTCCCCTGCTGGTGCTCGGGGCGCTCGGTCTGATCGGCAATCTGGCCGCGCTGGCGGTGATCACCCGGGGCGGTCCCGGCGAGAGTGGATCTCGCGAACGGAGCCTCAATCTGCGCGGCGCGATGCTCGAGGTGATGGGCGACGCGCTTGGTTCGGTCGCAGTGCTCGGTGCCGCGTTGGTGCTGCTCACCACCGGCTGGCGCCAGGCCGACCCGGTTGCGTCCCTGGTGATCGCCGCACTGATCGTGCCTCGGGCGCTGGCGCTGCTTTGCGAGGCGGCGCACGTGCTACTGGAGGGCGTTCCCCGAGGTGTCGACGCCGTGGAGGTACACCGGGTGCTGTGCGCGGTGCCGGGTGTGCATGGCGTGCACGATCTCCATCTGTGGACCATCACAGCGGGCCGGCATGCGGTCTCCGCGCACCTGGTGGTGGACGAGGCCCGGTCGCTGCGCTGCGGGGACGCCTCGGTGCTCGACGCCGCCACCATCGAGCTCAGCCGGCATTTCGGACTCACCCACAGCACTTTGCAGATCGAACACGGCGACCACGCCTCCCACGAACACACCTGCTAACGCTCCCGGCGTGTCCGTCTCCCCTGCACGGTGTGTCGCTCTGTCCTGTCCGGCGTGTCCGGCCCTGCGGCACGGTATGTCAGGCATCCGTGTCCGGTTCAGCGGCCCGGGTGGCATCCACCAGAGCACGGTCACCGCTGACCAGGGCCCCGGAAGGCCGGCCCCAGGCGGCGCGGTAGACGGCGTCAGCAAGCCCGACCACGGAGGCGTCCGGCTCGATCACCGTCTCCGGCGCGGTCTGGGGCAGCTGACCCGGTACGAAGCGCACAGTCCAGGCCCGCCCGGCGTCTGCGGCGTGATAGAGCACCGTGCCGGCCAACTCCGCGACGGCCCACTTATCGGTGTGCCGCGCGATCAGCCGGGTCAGCACCTCATCGATGCCGTCCGCGGCGAAATTCGGCGGTACTGCCGAATCGATGCCCGCCGCGGACTGCGCATCGATTCGGTGCACCGTGACCTCATGCGCCGTCCGGCGCCACCAGAACGCCGCGGTCTTCGGCGCCGTGGGGGAGAAGTGCCACACCGGGGTGGCAGGATCGGTGGCCGCAAGCAGGTCGAGCAGGGTGGCCAACCGGTCGTCGAAAATGGCGAACACCTCGTCCGGCGGCGGCTGCACCCGCATCGGCGCCGACCCTGGATCAGCGGCCTGGAGCACCCTGATGACCATGTCGAAGACCCGGCCGACGTGCTGTACCAACCGCTGCGTGGTCCAACCCGGGCAGGTCGGCACCGGGGTGTCCGCATCGACCGAACCAGCTGCAGCGCGCAACAAGCCGGCTTCGACCGCGATCCTGGACTGATACTCGGCGATCTCCACGGTTGGTCAGCCTAAGCCCCGGTGTCGCACAGCCACTGAAGTGTGAACCGGTGCTCGGCGTCCATCAGCTTGCCGATGTTGTCGGTGATGACTCTCTCCACCTTGCCGCCGATCAGCGGCAACGGGACCTCGGCGGTGAGCTGGGCGCCCAGCACGCATCCGGCGGGGTCCGGCTCCAGGCGCATCGTCCCGGTGATCGTCCCCGGTGCCCCGTCGACCACTGCATGCACGCTGCCGCTGGAGTTGGTCCAGGTTTCGGTACGGCGGATCGTCAAACCGCCGGGTAACGCAGAACGGAGGAAGGACGGCAGCGCGTCGTTGGGCACAGCCTGGCGTAGCACAACCGTGATGCCGCGCCCGTCCTGCTCCCGCGACACCAGCTCGGCCCGCGGACCGCCTACCGCACGCAGCTTGTCGCGCAGGTACCTCGGGTCGGTCAGCACCGCCTGGATGCGCTCCGGCGGCTCCGGGTAGCGGTGCCGCAGCTGCAGTCGGCTGGCCATGGCGCGGAGGCTACCGTGGGCGCACGCTGGCCGAGTCGCAGTCTGCATCCAGACTACGGGCGGAACGCATGGCCGAGTGCTGGGCACGGGGCTTGACCACGATGAGATCGAGGTTGACGTGTGCGGGGCGGCTCACGGCGAAGGCGATGCCCTCGGCGACGTCGTGCG
>JALZCO010000559.1 GCA_030863015.1 Actinomycetota bacterium | reverse complement strand
GTGCAACTCAGCCTGCAGCATGTTGAACTCCCAGCTGAACTTCGACTCCCCGCACTCCACGATGGCGACCTGGGGGCCGTCTCCAGGCATGGCGCCGGTGGACCAAGCGTGGGTGAGGTTTTCAGCGATTCGCCGGCGAGCGGAGGTGGCCTGCACGCGGTAATCGACGGTGAAGGTCTGCATTGCTGAGGTGGCAGCAAAGATTTCGGCGAGCGCTTCCTGAGTCAGTGGTCCCACCGGGGAATCGGGATTGAATTCCACGAAGACCAGCCGGTCAGCGGTGAGAAAGCCGTCGAGCCTGGAATGCGGGCTGTGGCCATCCGTCGGTGGGGACATCGCGACCAGTGCCGTTTCCGGCGGGGTCAAGGCCAAGACCTGACGTACATGCTCGCCGAGTTCGCCGTCGTGCAAGGCATACCCAGCCAGTCGCTGAAGCGCCCCGGCCAACAGCGAGCCGACCGAGCACACCCGCGCGTGGTCGGCACCGCTAATCAACCGCGGACGCAATATCTGCGTCAGGGGCCGTCCTTCATTATGCAGGCCGACGGCACGCTGCTCGCGCATAAGCAACTGTTGTGTGGCCTGTGCGGTGTCCTGTTCGCCCAAAATCTCATGGAATCGTTCGATCGCCGCCTGTGTCGTATCCGGTTGCGCGGTACCCAGGTCACCGTCGGTCTGGTCGCCGCTGCCGGGAGGGGTCATCGCCTGCCTCGTGCTCGGTAGTTGAAGTCGGCAGGCAGAAACCGTGGGCGGTCATGATGGCGCCACCCGCGAGGTCCCGCCGGCCAACTAGGTCAGGGTCAGAGTCAGAAGCACAAACACCGTTGTGTACGTGAACAACTACATCTAGCACAGACACTATCGTCTGTCGCTTGACGTCCGTGCGAAGATGCCGACCGACGACAGTAATGGTTCCCCTGTTCGGGTCCTTGTCCGGCCTAGTTCGGACTCGTGGAAGTCAGGACCAGAGTGGTTGGTGGATGCCGAGGATCCGATTGAGGGCTACGCTGACCTTCCTGGAGGACCGGTGCGTGCTCGGTGAGCCCCAACAGCGCGAGGCACCAGGCACCGGCGAGGATCACAGACTGACGTCAGGCACGCCATACCTCGAGTCGCAGACACCAGGAAGCAACCCGGTCGGGGTGACCCATCCTCGACCGTCTCAATCGGGTATGCCTTGCACTGATCCTGTGCTCAACGGAGCATTTCAGTCCGCGCATTGGCCACAGCCGGGGGTTCAGGTGACCTCATTCCCACACGGGGCGTTGCGTGCCAGGCCTTGGCGCGTAGGTGCTAAACGCTTCCGCGAGTGCACTAGGGCCCACGACTATCACATCCTCAATAACTGCCATCACGGTGGACGGCGTGAACCGCGCAGCCTCAACTATCTCAGGAAACGTGGGCCAGTCGCTCGACCGATAACACTTCTCAAGCGGTCTACTGAACATGCGGGCATCGTCAATAAGCACGCAGGAGTCGCCGATGAGGGGCCACTGCGCCAATATAAAAAGCTCCTCCAACAAAGGACATTGAGACACGGTAACTTCGGGGACTTCGGGGAACCAGTGGGCGTCGAGCCAAAACAAGGCAGCGGACCCTAAGGAGTCGAGAATGGATGGGAGCACGGCAGGTGATGATCCGAAAAATACCTGGATGTTAGGGTCATTAGCTAGTGCGCTCTTAGTCTTTTCGTATAAAGTAACGTTCGACTCTATGGTGTAAACCAAGGCGACCAATTCTCGCAATAGGCGGGTACTTGCACCTTCGTATGTTCCTGTTTCTACCGCTACTTCGTATCGGAAGTAACGTTGCACCGTGTTGGCAAGAGCTCGTGGCAGCCCCCATGGGCGCTCGGCCCTAGGCGCGCCTTTTGACACATATTGCTGATCCATGTTGTTGTCCTCGCGCCTTCCTTTGGTGAAATATGATAGCTCTCTTGTGGGGCAGCCATGCATGGCAGCGAAGGCCATAGCTTCGCGGAGCTTGTTGTGTAATCGCCACATCTGGCGGCGCCGAGTCGACCTACTTCCTGGTCGCCCTTCGTGAACGTCAAGCTCACCTCCGACGCGCATGCCCGTCTAGCCGCGTCCTCGCGAGACGCGGGTTGCCTGCCTCCCCGCTCCCACCATCACCCGACCCACTCACGGCATCCATTGCCGTGATGCTCAGCGGCGACTGCCCCAGCTATCGACGACTGCTCGATCCAGGCTGCGTTGTAGCCGAGGATTGCAGCTGGAGGCCGGCGTTGTTGGCCTCTGGTCGGGAGTGAGGGGAGGCGTGCGCAGGTTGGACCTCGATGTGATGTCGTGGGGGCTGTGGACGGCCGAGCAGCGGGTGATGCGCGCTGTGGTACGCCGGTTCCCCAGCCTGTTAGCCGATCGACTGCGAACTCCACCGCCGGCATCCGCCACCCTTCTGGGCCGCCTCCGCCGCTCGCTACTCACAGTGCTACGGCACGGCGGCATCCCCGCGTCGGTCCGGACGTTCCCGCTGGTGGATAACCCGGCACGCTCATTCGTCAGCGGTGACTCCTTGGTCCTCGCCCAGCTGTACTGGTTTGGCGAGCAGGGGTGGGAGCCGGAGCTGCTGCCCTGGTGGCGGTACCTGTGCCGCAACTCTTCAGCGGTCTTGGAACTGGGGGCTAACGTCGGCTACTACGCCGTGCAAGGGACGAGCGCCGCGCCGGGCGTCCAGTACACGGCGGTCGAGCCGCACCCGACCTCGTTGTGGCTGTGTCGCGCCAACCTTGCCCTCAACGGGATCACATCGGTCAATCTCGTCGCAGCCGCCGCGGTCGCCGACCCGGCAGCAGGCATCGCCCGGCTCCTGGTCCCGCGTGATCAGCTGCCTGCACCGACCGTCGCGTTCGTCGATGGTGACGCGGAACTGCCGCAGCGGATGGCCGGTCCCGTAGGGGCGGTGATCGAGGTGCCGACAGTTGACGTGCGGACGCTGCTTGCCGGTGTAGACCTGCTCAAGCTCGACGTCGAGGGCCAAGAGCACGCGCTGCTGGCCGCCGTCGGTGACCACCTGCGGGCCCACCGACCAACTGTGGTCATCGAGGTCCTGCCGGGTACCACGCGGTTGCGTGCGTTGCTCGTGCGGCTGTGTGTCGAGCTGGGCTACCGCTGCTACGTTCCTCAGCCGGGCCGGCTGGTGCCGCTGCAGCCCGAGCGGCTCAGCGAGGTCACGCTGCTCCACGAGTACGGCGTCCAGGATCTTGTCCTGTCCGCCGACCCTGATCTGTCGCTCACAGTAGCCGAGCTGGGCCCGGCCGGGAGGTGTTAAGCAACGTCCCAGGCGGTGATGACGTCATCCGCGGTGACGTGCATACACCTATTGCGCAGTGATATTCCTTGCATCACCCGCGCGATCCCGAGGTTGCCGACCGCCTCTGTCCCAGCTCCGATGATCTTCGGGGCGGTGCCCACGATGAGGCGGTCGACTAGCCGCGCGGTGAGCAGTGAGGTGATCACCCTGGCGCCACCCTCGACTAGTAGCGTCCGCACGCCAAGCTCTCGCAGCAACCGCAGCGCCATGGGCAGGTCCACCCCCGTTGGACCCTCTGGGAGCACCTGGATGCTGGCCCCGAGCGCACCTAGCCGCTCCCGATCGCTTTGCGCGGCCCGCTCGGTCGTGAGCACGACAGTCACCGAATGCCCGTGGAGCACCAGCGCCGTCGACGGGGTTCGCAGCGTGGAGTCGAGGACGACCCGCAGCGGGGAAGCGCCGGGAACCAGGCGGGTGGTCAGCTGGGGGTCATCACGCAACACCGTCCCCACGCCCACCATCACCGCGTCGCAAGCCGCCCGCAGGGCGTGCGAGATGCAGCGCTCCTCCTCACCACTAATCCACTTCGAGTCACCAGTGGTGGTCGCAATTCGCCCGTCGAGGGTCTGGGCGTATTTCAGCACTACATAGGGTCGGTCGGCCGGCGGGTTTACATTGCCGAGCAGGTCAGTGGCATCCGGTGGCGCCGACGGCGGGGCGTCCAGCATCTCGCCGGCGGGCTCGAGGTGGCCCAATCGCCGCGCCTTGGTGTACAGGTAGTCGAGGTTGCGGTGGTGCGCCGCCGTCTGCAGCGCCTCAACTCGATCGACGGTGATGTCCGCCTCGCGGAGCCCGGACACTTTCGCCGGGTTGTTTGTCAGCAGCCGCACCGACTGGACGCCGAGGGCGTGTAGCACGGCGGCCGCGTCGTCGTAGCAGCGGCCATCGATCGGAAGGCCGAGTCGCATATTGGCGTCCAAGGTGTCGGCGCCGCGGTCCTGCTCGACGTAGGCCCGTAGTTTGTTGACCAATCCCACGCCGCGGCCTTCGTGTCCGGTGGCGTAAAGCAGCAGCCCGCGTCCTTCGATGGCGATCCTGCGCAGCGCCAGGCGAAGCTGCACCCCGCAGTCACAGCGCAATGAACCCAGCACGTCCCCGGTAAGGCACTCGGAGTGCAGCCTGGTTAGTACGGGCTCCTTGCCCACGATGTCGCCCTTGACCAGCACCAGGTAGACCAACCCGGAGGACACCTCGAAGGCCCTCGCCTGGAATTCGCCAAACTGCGTCGGCAGCTCCACCTGAGCCACTTCACGGACACCATCCACCTCAGGCTCCCCTCTCCAGACCTAAAGTGGGTACTTCCAACAAGCAGAGACTATGGCACCGCGATCAATCAAGCGCGTGATCGAAAGCAGAGACGATGCAGGACGGGCCGTGACGTTCGTTGCTCCCCGCCGGGTGGAGGTGCGCGAGCAGGAGGTGCCTGAACCGGGGATGGGCAGTTGCTGGTGCGCACCCTGCTTGGGGATCAGCGTGGGTACGGAGATGCTCGCCTACCGCGCCGAGATTGACCAGCAGCTTTCAGTCGACTCGTCGATTCCCGCGCTGTCGGGCCGGTTCCGCTATCCGTTTTGCTAGTGAGCGCGGCGCTGCTGGCGCGGGCGGGTGCACGGG
>JALZCO010000557.1 GCA_030863015.1 Actinomycetota bacterium | reverse complement strand
CTCCTGGTCATCAACACCGCCCAGGGCGTCCATCCGCGGGAGGTCACAGCGGCGCTGCGCCTGGTGGGAGGAGCGGGGGGAGGGGACCCCAGGTCTTGAGCGGTAGCCAGATCCGCCGGCCATCCTGCGGTACTAGCCAGCCCAGCCACCCAGGCCCCGTCTGAGGCACTGAGCAACTCGTGCTTGGGGCTCGACCAGGCGGCCAGCTCGTTGTCGGGGAGCTGGTCAAGTTGCGGCCGTGACGATCCTCGCTCAGCATCATGCGCCTGGCCGGCAACCGTGAATAAGCATCATCGGCGCGCGTGTCCGTTCGACGTCGTAGTCGTAGGTGCTTAGGTCGGCAGGGTCGGCTACCCCATAGGCGTCCGCGAGTACGGGTGCTTCGACCTGCAGATCGGTGAAGCCAACTTCCGTCAGAACCTCATGGTAGGTGCTCCCCGACCAGAAGTAGTCCGAGAGCTCCAGCCATTCGCCGTTGGTCAGCAGCAGCCGGGCGACTAGTGGGTCTCCGTCTACGTAGGCCACTCCTGGCTCTCCTCGCATTAGGCCGGTGGAGAATCGTATCCCCAGGTGGTCTGGATGAGGATCAAGAACCACGAACCGCCCGCCCGGCCGAAGTACACGCCATACCTCAGCGGCGATAGCCCGCAGCTGCTCGCGGGAGGGCAGCACGATAAACACAAAGCAGGACATCGCGGCGTCCATACTGCCGTCCGCTAGGAAGTCAAGCCGATTGTCCTGTATCTGACGGTAGGTGATCCGGGGATGGCAGTACCGTTGCGAGGCGATCGCCAACATCTCGGCGGAGGGGTCTACGGCAATGATTCGAACGTCATACCTGCGTGCGATCCGATTGGCGACTCGTCCCGGTCCGCATCCGTAGTCGAGGAGCGTTTTCGGAGAGTCGGGGCCACCGACGCCGAGAGCTTGAAGCGCAAAGGGGTACCCCAATGTCCATCCAAGCCTGCTATCAACCTCGGCAAAGCTCGCCGAAGTGGGCGCGTCGTAGGCCGTGTCCCCGTTTGGGTTCATGTGCTAATTTCGTCCTCTCGTGATCGCGTTCAGGTCTACGCTTTCATGTCCATCATCGTCAGCCTGAACCACCGAGCAGCTCTTTTATCAACCTACTGTGAATCTGATTAATGTTGATCTGGACGGTTTCGACCTTACATCGGGGCAAGCCCTAAGCGTCCTGTAAATAGCGACCTCTTATCATACGGCAAATAGAGGATGCAGGGCTGACTTTGGCAGCGGGCCCTCCCGCCCGAGCATTCGTCGTATCTTCACTGCTTATTTATCCTTCCAAGGAGACCCAGTACAGCAGCCCTGATACCTGAGAGTGGCCGACCACCCGATAGGACTAACGATTTGGGTACCAAGGGACGGCGGTGAACGCTGCGCCGCGCGGTGCTGTCAAGTAGGGGACCGAAAGTCCCTACCTCCTGGCCCTCAAGACGGGTCTGGGATCGGCAGCAACCACAGCGTGGATCTTCAGGACGAAATCCAACGTTATTTGGCAACAAACTGACCGGTCCGCCTCACCAGACAAGTGCCGAACGTCCACTCGTGCCGCTGACTGCGCCACGCACATGCCGATGAGAGTGCGCCGAGGTTGCCACGAATCAGTGCCCTTCTGCTTTGTAACCGCCCGAGCAGCCTCGACTTCAAGCTCGTGTCGTGGCTGTGTTCTGCGAACTCGCCCAAGCAGCCTGAGCTGCAGGCCAGCAAGCGACTCACAGCGACCGCGATCAGACAACGTAACAAGCCGCCGGGAATGACCGGCGCGTCGCCCGGAGACCCGGGCTCCTACGTGAGAATCTGTGATTATCGAACACGTGTCGTGTTGACGATCAGGGCGACGGCATGCCCGAGTGGGTGAGGCGATGCTGCAGTGTGTGCAGGAGCGGCTTGGGTTCTCAGTGCGCAGCTGGCGTCTGGCGCAATCCACACCGAGCCGCCGGGCTTGGCGTACTTGTTCTCGCACTACCTCGAACAAGGTCGAACATAGGCGTCAGATCCGCTGCCGCGGACTGATCAACTGGGTTTATCCGTATCGATGTGCTGTGGAGTACACGCGCTGCAGGAGCCGGCGCATCGAGATGTCAGGGTTGAGCGCATGTGCGTTGGTCTGTGTCTTGCTGCTGGCGGGTCTTGCCTCGGCTTGCGCCACCCCTGCGGCAGCTCTGCATGGCATTCCCGCGACTACCTCGCAGGTGGTGCTGGTCAATGCGCCTATCGCGACGAGTACGACGGCGATGATCGAGGCCTGGCAGCGGACCGACAACGGCTGGCAGCCAGTTGTGGGGCCGGTCCCAGCGCAGATCGGCGCGGACGGAATGGGTCACGCCAGCGAATCGACCTCGCGGACTCCGGC
>JALZCO010000554.1 GCA_030863015.1 Actinomycetota bacterium | reverse complement strand
GTCGGCGTTGGCGAAGTACTGGTTGAAGTTCTCCTCGCCGGACAGCACCGTGCCCCACGGGGTGACGCTGCCGGCGCAGTTGTTCAGCGTGCCGAGGACCTTGGTGCCGGTGAGATCGACGGCGGTGCGCAGCAGCGGTGAGCCGGCTGCCGGGCCGGTCAACTGCAGTTCAGTCGTCGCGGTGATCCGCCGGTTGAACCGCGGATCGGGACTTGGGCGCAGCGCACCGCTCGGGTCGCGTTCGACGGCCAGCACCGAAAGTCCGTGCGCCGCGAGGCTGATGCGCACCTGGGCCTCGGTGGGGTTGTCGGAGTTGTAGCCGCGGAACATCAATGGCTCGGTGGTGTACTCGTGGTTGCACACCATCAGCCAGCGACCATCGCCGGTCGGCACCAGGCCGGTGAAGTCGTTGTTGTAGCCGAACTGCACGGCCTGCGCCTCGGGGGTCTGGTGCTCGAAATCGAACGCCGGGCCGCCAGGCGTGAGCGGATCACCCCACCGGACAACCACGCTGTGCCGGTAGCCCTGCGGTACCCGCAGCGCATCTTCGGTGTTCGGCGGCACGGGTGTGAAGTTCAGGACACGAGGGTTGGGAAGCTCGCGTGTACCGTCCGGTGCCGGCGGTTGGGCCGGCTGCGAGTCACAGGCGATGACCCCGCCGGCGGCAAGGGACAACACCGCGCCGGCACGCAGGAAGCCGCGACGGGTGACAGTCCGCGCGACAATCTCGCCGAAGGACGGGTTCCCCGTGGGGTTCGGCGGCTCGTGGGCGCACGCGTCGCCACATCGGTAACGAACACGTCAGCGCCTGCCGGCCACGCACGACACCGGCTAGCAGCGAAAGCCCGACGCGATCCTTGTGTGCCACGGTGCACCTCTACTTCATTCAGGCGGTCTGCAGGGCGGGCTGGCCGTCGGGCACCGCAAATGAGGCCCGGGTCTGCACCGGTGCGCCCGGCCGGGAAACGTAGGGAACGACCTGGAAGTCGGCGCGCATCTCCCCATCGGTGAACCTGGTACGGACGTAACCCCGGCGGTTGTTGTAGAAGCGGATGTGCGGATTGTCGGTCAGAATCCCCGCGACGTAGTCCTCGGTCTCCGAGCCGTCCCCGCCGGAGGTAATCGAAGTCGCCACGAGTTCGGTGGCGACGGTCGGCGAGGCCGGGTCGTCGAAACGCTCCGTGACATTCGCCGCCCAATGCGCGTGCACGTCACCGGTGAGAATCACGGCGTTGCGACCTGGCGAGTCCCGCAGCGCCGCGACGATACGGTCCCGATTGCCCACGTAGCCGTCCCATGCGTCGGGATTGAACCCGCGTCCCGGGCCCGGGGTGAAGTCGACCTGGGAGAAGAAGACCTGCTGGCCCAGCACGTTCCAGCGAGCGGTCGAGGTGCGCAGCCCGTCGAGTAGCCAGGCCTCCTGCTGCGCTCCGGTGATGGACCGGGCGGGGTCGGTCCGCTCCGGACAGGTGGAGTTGAACTCGTCCCCGCAGGGTTGGTCACCGCGGTATTGCCGGGTGTCGAGCATGTGGAAGCTGGCAAGCCGACCCCAGTCGACCCTGCGGTACAGGCGCAGGTCGATGCCTTGGGGCGCCGAGATTCGGCGCAGCGGCATGTTCTCGTAGAAAGCCTGCACGGCCGCTGCCCGGCGAGCCAGGAAGTCCGGCTGCGGTTCCTCCGGGATCTCATCGGCCCAGTTGTTGTCCAGCTCGTGGTCGTCCCAGACCACCAGCCACGGCGCCGTTGCGTGCGCGACCTGCAGGTCCGGGTCGGTCTTGTACTGGGCATGCCGCTGCCGGTAGTTGGCCAGCGTGACAGTCTCCGGTCCGGCGTGGTCACGGACGTTGCCCCCATCGGTCACCTGGTCGTTAGCGGTGTACTCGTACTGGTAGTCACCCAGGTGCAATACCAGGTCCGGGTCGTCTTGGGCGAGGCGGCGGTAGGCGGTGAAGAAACCGTGCTCATACTGCGAACAGGAGGCAAAACACATCGTCAGCGGCCCGCCGGCAGCGGCGGGACCAGGAGCGGTGCGGGTCCGGCCGGCCGGCGACAGGAACCCCTGGCTGCGGAACCGGTAGAAGTACTCCCGTCCCGGCGCCAACCCGTCAAGTTCGACGTGCACGCTGTGTGCCGTTTCTGGACGTGCTGTCTCGATGCCGCGCCGTTGCACCCGGCTGAACTGCTCGTCGGAAGCCAGTTCCCATTCCACCTCGACTAGCCGCGGCGCCATCCCACCCAGCCCGTCCTCAGCCAGTGGACGCGGGGCAAGCCGGGTCCACAGCACCACACCGGCAGCGCTCGGTTCGCCGGAGGCGACCCCCAGCGTGAACGGGTCGGGCAGGCGCTGGCGCCGGGTGAACCCGGACAGCGCGCCGCCGAGAATTGCTGTTCCCCATCCTGCGGCGCCACCGAGCAGCACAGTTCGCCGATTGATCAATACACGGTCCAGCCCGGGCACGCGTCACCTCCTGCTCGCTCGTCGATTCTGGAGTCAATCGCAACTCCGCACTGGTGGCCTGCACCGGAGCACACAGATGACGAGTTGGCCAAAAACCGGTGAACACGTCGGACGTGATTGCGCAGGTCTGCACGTACAGACGCCTGCAACCAGCGGCCTCGGAGTACGGCAAACGATCTGATCAATAACGCGACCGCGCTCAGCGTCGATTAGCCGGCCAAATTCCTCACCGAGCATGCAATACACCACAGCTCAACACCGCTTTCAGCAAATCCGTGCGCTGTCGAACACGCCATCGTGCACCTCAAGATTGCAGGCGCACGTCGGAGATGCCAGGAAGGACAGCGGTGTCCGAGCCGGTAGATACCTGCTCGCACGGTGACCGCCACGTGGCCGTCGGGTGATA
>JALZCO010000544.1 GCA_030863015.1 Actinomycetota bacterium | reverse complement strand
GCTGAGGATGGCGCCTGCGGCGCGAGCCGTCAGCAATGACGCCACCACGGCCGCTATCGCCGCGATCAGCCCCAGGTATAGGCCGAAACCAGCACCACTGGACACCGCCAGCAAGCCCTCCACCTCGACGTTGTCCATATCCAGCCTGCTCTGGCCGGTGGCGCTCGGATATGTCATCCACCGCAGCAGGATCGCGATGACCGCCAGTGCGGACAGGCCAAGCGTGATCAGCGGCTTGGAGGTAGGCAGTCGCACGCCCGTCGCGCTGGCCAGCACCACCACGCCGGCTCCCACGAGCAACAGCACCGGCAACCACGCGCCGATACCCGCGTTCCAGGCGTTCGCGGTGGCCGATCGCTCGATCCCCAGCACTGAGAGGTCGGTTCGGTACCAGGGAAGGAAACTCGAGATGTACGCGAGCAAGCCCGCGCCGACGACGACCCAGTCCAGCGTCGTCACCTTCGTCAAATCGGCCCTCGCCATGTTCGATGCCTTTCCTAGACCTGCGGGCATCGTAGGGGCTGGCTGGTCCTGGAACCACTGGTGTACTCGCACTTTGCCATCCAGTCATTGGGCACCGGGTTGTACGCTGAGGTGGCCAATGCGGGTCGCCGGCATGATCGAGGCGGGTGTCGCCTTTCGAATGAGACCGGCAACTGCCTGGATTGTTGCACCGTCACGAACTGGCGATGTCGGGGCCGACTGTCAGGTTCGCTGTTCGAGGGTGGCCCGGCGGCTGCCGAGTTCTTGCGGTCTCGATGTCGCAGTTCTGGGAGCAGCCATCGCGCCGGCGAGGCTGGAAGGGGCGCAAATGCCTTCCGTGCTCATCGTGGGTGGCAGCATCGCCGGCCTGGCCAGCGGCTTGATGCTCGCCCGGGCTGGTCACCAGGTGACTGTGCTGGAGCGCGATGCCGCCGCGGTGCCTCGCAACGTGGAGGACGCGGCTAGCTGGATGCGCCCCACGGTGCCCCAAGTTCAGCATGCGCACGGCTTCGGTGCGCTGTCCCGCGCCATACTCGCGCGCCGGCTGCCTGACGTGCTCGACGATCTGCTGGCCGTCGGTGCCGGTGAGTACCACCTGCGGCAATGGATGCCACCGACCGCGGCTGGCGCGGAGACGATCACCGTTGAACGCACCGACGATCTGATCTCGCTCGGCTGCCGGCGTACCACGTTCGATTGGGTACTGCGTCAACGCGCGCTCGGTCAACCTGATTTGATGCTCCGCGACGGCGTCCTGGTGACCGGCTTGGTGTGGCGGTCAGGGTCGATCCCGCACGTGATCGGGGTGGCGACGCGGGAGAACGGCACGATCCCGGCAGACGTCGTCCTCGACGCCAGCGGTCGGCGCACCGCATGCCGGGGCTGGGCCGGTGCGGCCGGGGTCGAAGTGGAAGAGTGGGACGAGCACTGCGGGTTCACCGGCTACACCCGCTTTTATCGCATCCTCAACCCGGCTGTGATGCCGAAGATGGCGCGAGGCAACGCCAGTGTGCTGATCGGCGACGGATTCTTGGGCGCAGCCTTCCTCGCCGACAACGGCACCGTCGCGGTGGTGCTGGGCCGGTTGCCGCAAGATGCCACCTTGCAGGCGTTGCAGTTTCCCGACGTGTTCGACGCGGCCGCGGCGGCATTGCCGCCGCTTGCTCCGTGGGTTGACCCAGATCTGACCGTGGCGATCTCTCCCGTCACCGTGATAGGTGGTATCCGGAACACTATTCGATTCCCCCTCACCCACGGTCGTCCGCGCCTTCTCGGCCTGCACTCCGTGGGGGATGCCCTAGCCGTCACCAACCCGGCTTACGGCCGAGGTGCCTCGTTGGCCATCGCCCAGGCTGAGATCGTGGTGGACGGCCTGGCTGCGGAACCGGACTCACCGTTGCGGCAAGCCGAACTGATCGGGCACCGCCTCACCGAGCTCGCTTTGCCGCACTGGCGTGACACAGTGCGTCACGATCGGGCCCGCGTCAATCTGTGGCGAGCCAACTTCGGACTGCGCCCGTTGGTCGCGCCGCAACCCACCGCAGTGCCGATGCCGGTGGCCTTCGCCGCAGCCGCGGTCGACGCTGAGGTCTGGGTTCGGCTGTTCCGCGTGATCCAGGTGTTCGATCCGCCACAAGCTGTGTTCGATGACCCCGCCCTCGCGGCCCGGATCGCTGAGCTGGGCCTGCCACCACTGCCAGCGCCAGCGCGCCGCGAGGCCCTACTCGCCGCAATCGACACGCACCGGATGCGGGCCGCTGCCTCGCCGGGTGCCGCCGCGAGGGTGTAAGCCCGACCCGTGATCCTCACGGTTGTCCTCCTCGAGCAGCCGTTCAGCCGTCGGCCTGGCGGGCAGGGTCGGCTTCGTGGTTGTCGTGGCCGCGGTCGATGATCTCGGCTTTATGGATGCGGCGATAGCTGCGGTTGCGCAGATGCAGGACCACGGCCGCCAGCGCGGCGGCGAGTAGGGAGCCGGTGAGAACAGCGACCTTGACATGTTCGTCGCGCTCGCTGCCGGCGCCGAAGGCCAGTTCGCCGACGAGCAGGGAGACGGTGAAACCGATACCGGCCAGGAGCGCCAGCCCGAGGACGTCGACCCAGGCCAAGCCTTCGTCGAGGCTGGCCCGGGTGAACCGGGCTACCAGGTAGGTGGCGGCGAAAACTCCGATGGCCTTGCCGACGACCAAGCCGAGCATGATGCCCACGGCGACGCGGTCGGTCAGGGCCGTGGTGAGCCCGTTTAGTCCGCCGATGGACACCCCGGCGGAGAAGAACGCGAAGACCGGCACCGCCACACCTGCGGAGATCGGCCGCAGCGGTGCTCGAAGTGCTCGGCCAGTCCACGACCTGCGTCAGGACCGCCGCCCTGCTCGCTGCGGATCACGGGCACGGCGAAGCCCAGCAGCACCCCGGCGACGGTGGCGTGCACGCCCGAGGCATGTACCAGCGCCCACGCGGTGGCAGCCAATGGCAGCAGCACCCACCAGGAGCGGTGTGATTTCACTCAGGCCGCGAGGACGAAGTAGCGCAACCACACGTAGACCATGGAGATTGCGATGGTCACTGCGGCGACGACCAGTCCGTACTTGGTGAACTGCCAGAAGGAGATCCGCTGTCCGGATCGTTCCGCGATGCCGAGCATCACCACATTGGCTGAGGCCCCCACGGCGGTGGCGTTGCCGCCCAGGTCGGCACCCAGGGCCAGCGACCACCACAGCACCTGTCCGGAGTCCATGCCGCCACTGGCGCGAACGAGATCGGCGACCACGGGGCTCATGGTGGCCACATAAGGGATGTTGTCCACGATTGCGGACAACACCCCTGAGACCCACAACAGCACCATGGAGGCCAACAGCAACCGACCTTCAACGGCGTCGGCGGCCGCTGTCGCCAGGTTCTCGATAACCCCGGTATTCACCAGCGAGCCGACCATGACGAACAACCCGGCGAAGAAGACCAGGGTTGGCCACTCGACGTCCTTGGCGACCTGTTCGGTATCGAGCCGCGACGCCGCAAGCAGCACCAGCCCACCGATCACCGCCACCACCGATGGCTCCAGGCCGAGCGCGGTGTGCAACACGAACGCGGCGGTGACCGCGACGAGCACTACCAGGCTCACGATCAGCAGGCGGACGTCACGGATTGCGTCGCGTTCCCGTAGCGCCATGACCGCCTTCGCGCGGCCCGGGTCCCAGCGGAACGCACTGCGGAACAGCCACCGACACAACCCGACGAACACCACCATCAACACCATGACGATCGGGGCCAGGTGGATCAGGAAGTCGTTGTAGGACAGTCCGGCGCGGCTGGCGATAATGATGTTCGGCGGGTCGCCGACGAGGGTAGCGGTGCCGCCGATGTTCGACGCCAGCACCTCCGCGATCAGGTACGGCGTTACCGGCACCGCCAGCCGTTCGCAGACCAAGAAGGTGACCGGAGCGATCAGCAGTACGGTGGTCACGTTATCCAGCACCGCGGAGGCGGCCGCGGTGATCAGCACCAGGAGCACCATTACCCGGAACGGGCGGCCGCGGGCGCGTTTAGCGGCCCAGATTGCGACGAACTCGAATACGCCGGTGCGTTGCAGGACTGCGACGATGAGCATCATCCCGAGCAGTAGGAAGATGACGTTCCAGTCAATGCCGGACTCTTCGGAGAAAAAGGCGTGCTCGGCGTCGGTGGCACCGATCAACAGCATCAACACCGCGCCACCCAGCGCGGCGGCCACCCGATGGATCCACTCGGTGGCGATCAGCACGTAGGCGATGGTGAAGATAGCCACCGCCAACCACGCCACTGTGGTCACTGCGCCAGTACCCGGTCCAGCAACGCGTCCAGGGTGATGGCACCGCGCAACGCACCACCGGGATATGCCACAGCTACCAGTGGGATGCGGGTGCGCGCCATAAGGGCGGCCACTTCTAGCACCGTGGCATCCGGGCCCACCACCGCCAGCTCCTGGCCCTCCGTGGGCAGCGTCTGGGCGACCGTACGGTCACCCAGCTGCCGCAGAAATACATCCGCCGTGGCCTCGTCGACCACCCGGGCCAGTGCCGGGTCGTCCTGGCAGTAGTGAGGCACCGCCAAGCGCAGCACCTGGGTGCCTGACAAGATCGTGGCCGGCCTTCCTTGATCGTCAACGACGATCAGGCCCGGCAAGTTCTGCCCGGCCAGCAGTCGGGCGGCATCAACAACCGGTGTATCCGACCTTACAGTCGGATAAGGCGAAACGAGATCAGCAGCGCGCAACGGAAACCTCCAGCCCAGGGACAGGTACTCGCCGACCAGGCTTCCCGGCACACCAGGGCGAACCCTACTGGACGCTCAACGAAGGTGAGCGTCCCGCCCGCACGGCTTGACCAGTACGCCGACTTGTTCGAGGAGTTGCTGCCGCAGCTGGCGGGACTCCATTGAGGTTCGGGTACCTGATAAGGGGTCGCGAGACTTAGTAACCGGTAGCACTCCGGCCGGGCAAGCCAGGCGCGTTCATCGCACGCACCAGGTCTTCCCTCGCCCGAGCAACCCGGGACCGGATGGTGCCGATGGGACACCCGCACACCTGCGCCGCGGCCGCGTAGCCAAGACCTAACATCTGGGTGAGCACGAAGGCGTCCCGGCGGTCCGGCTCCAGCCCGCCCACCAGCTCGCGGAGCACAACGCCCTCGTCGAACCCAGGCTGACGGTGCGTCGGAGCCGCCGCCACGATGGTGTTCCAGTCGTCGACCGCGGTGGTGCGCGGCCGTGTCACGGTCCATCGCACGTGGTCGGCAGCGACTCTCCGAGCGATGGACAGCAGCCAGGTACGTGCGGAGGAGCGGCCGGCGAAGCTCGGCAGCGACCGCAGGGCCCGCAGGTAAGTCTCCTGGGTGAGGTCCTCCGCCTGACTGCGGTCCCCGATATGGCTCAGGAAGCGGTACACATCGCGCTGGGTAGCGC
>JALZCO010000539.1 GCA_030863015.1 Actinomycetota bacterium | reverse complement strand
GACTTGGCGCAGATCCGCGGCACTGACACCTCGGTGATCGACGACATCATCCGGCTCGGGTCCAAATCCGACTTGCTCACCGAAGGCCTCGATGAGCTGGCGTTCGTGCTGGACTCCCTGTCGGATCTGCCGGTCGGCAGTGTCGTGGTCGATCTGTCCATCGCCCGCGGTTTGGATTACTACACCGGCACCGTGTACGAGGGAAAGTTCGCCGACTGGCCCCACTACGGCAGCATCTGCTCCGGTGGCCGGTATGAGAACCTGGCTGGATCCTTCATCCGGCGCAAGCTGCCTGGTATTGGGTTGTCCATCGGCCTGACGCGGATCTTCGCCAAGCTCGTCGCCGAAGAACTCCTGCAGACCGGCCCCAGCTGCCCCAGCAACGTGCTCGTCGTGGTTCCCAACGATCAGCGGCGCCCGCACGCGGTGGCCACTGCCGCCCAGTTGCGCGCCCGCGGGCTCAACACCGAGCTGTACCACCAACCCGACAAGCTGGCCAAGCAAGTCCGCTATGCCTCCCGCAAGGGCATTCCCTTCGTGTGGTTCCCGCCGTTTGAGGACGGCAAGCCCCACGAGGTCAAGGACATGGGTTCCGGTGACCAGCGCGAAGCCGATCCAGCGACCTGGCAGCCTTAGGCCGGTCAGACGAGCTGGCCGGCCGTACACCCCGAGCTAGAGCGCCGGACACGCCGGGCAGGTTAGGAACGGGCGGTGGTGGGTGCACCGTGGCAACGCTTGTACTTGCGACCCGAACCACACGGGCAGGGAGCATTGCGCGAGGGTTCCTGCTTCTTGGCGCCGTTACCGGCGTGCCGGGGACCACTGCCACGCCCCCGAACCTCGGTGCCGCCACCTTCGGCAGGTCCGGTGTAGGTCAGCGGCCGGGATGGCGGCTCGGCCTGCCCGTCGTGCTGTGACAGCGCTGGAACGACCGGCGCGGGGCTGGCCGGGGCAACCGGAGCAGGCGCGGAGGCTTGCGCAGGGTCGGCCGCGACCGGCTCGGCGACTTGGACCTGCACGTTGAACAGGAACCCCACGGACTCCTCCTTCAACGCCTCGAGCAGCGCGCTGAACATCTCGAAACCCTCGCGCTTGTACTCCACCAGCGGGTCGCGCTGTGCCATTGCACGCAGCCCGATGCCCTCCTTGAGGTAGTCCATCTCGTAGAGGTGCTCGCGCCACTTGCGGTCCAGTACCGAGAGCACCACGCGGCGCTCGAGCTCCCGCATGGCACCCTCGCCTGCCGCCTGCTCGAGTGCTGCCTCGCGGCGAGCGTAGGCCGCCCGCGCGTCGTCGAGCACGGCCGCCAGCAGCACCTCACGGGTCAGGTCGCCAACGTCGTCACCGAGGTCCTCATGCTTGATACCGACCGGGTACAGCGTCTTCAGCGCCGTCCACAGCTGGTCGAGATCCCAATCCTCGGCGTACCCGTTCTCGGTGGCGCCGTCGATGTAGGCGGTGATCACATCCGCCATCATGTGGTCGACCTGCTCGCGCAGGTCCTCGCCTTCGAGCACCCGACGGCGCTCGGCGTAGATCACCTTGCGCTGAAGGTCCATGACCTCGTCGTACTTGAGAACGTTCTTGCGGATTTCGAAGTTTTGTTGTTCGACCTGGGTCTGCGCGGACTGGATTGCCCTGCTGACCATCTTGGCCTCGATCGGGATGTCATCCTCCATCCGCAGCCGGGTCATGATGGACTCGACCATCGGGCCGTTGAACCGCACCATGAGCTCGTCGCGCAAGGACAGGTAGAACCGGGACTCGCCGGGGTCGCCTTGGCGCCCGGAGCGGCCGCGCAACTGGTTGTCGATCCGCCGCGACTCGTGCCGCTCGGTGCCCAGCACGTACAGTCCACCGGCCGCGACGACCTCCCTGGCCTCGGCCTCGACCTCGCTGCGGGCCTCGTTCACGGCGGCTTCCCAGGCGGCCTCGTACTGCTCGGGAGTCTCCACCGGATCCAACCCGCGGGCCCGCAGTGCGGTGTCGGCGAGGAACTCCGGATTGCCGCCCAGCATGATGTCGGTCCCGCGACCAGCCATGTTGGTGGCTACCGTGACCGAGCCCTTACGGCCGGCCTCGGAGACGATCATCGCCTCCTTCTCATGCTGCTTGGCGTTGAGCACCGAATGCGGGATGCCGGCGGCCACCAGCGCCTTGGACAGGTACTCGGAACGCTCCACGCTCGCGGTGCCGACCAGCACCGGCTGTCCCTTGGCGTGCCGCTGCGCGATGTCGGCCACCACCGCGGCGAACTTGGCCTCCTCATGCTTGTAGACCAGATCGCCTCGATCCTCGCGGATCATCGGCTTGTTGGTAGGAATTGGCACCACACCCAGCTTGTAGATCTGGGCCAGTTCAGCGGCCTCGGTCTGCGCGGTACCGGTCATTCCGGCGAGCTTGCCGTAGAGCCGGAAATAGTTCTGCAACGTGATCGTGGCCAGCGTCTGATTCTCGGCCTTGATCTCCACCTTCTCCTTGGCCTCGATGGCCTGGTGCATACCCTCGTTGTAGCGCCGGCCGTGCAGTACCCGGCCAGTGAACTCGTCGACGATAAGGACCTCACCGTCGCGGACGATGTAGTCCTTGTCCTTGCTGTAGAGCTCCTTGGCCTTCAGTGCATTGTTGAGGTAACCGACCAAGGGAGTATTGGCGGCCTCATAGAGGTTCTCGATGCCCAGTTGGTCCTCGACGAGCGCGACACCCTCCTCGGAGACTCCCACCGTGCGCTTGCGCTCATCCACCTCGTAGTGGATGTCGCGCTTGAGCATCGGGGCCAGGCGGGCGAACTCGCCGTACCAGCGCGAGGACTGGTCGGCAGGCCCAGAGATGATCAGTGGGGTGCGCGCCTCGTCGATGAGGATGGAGTCGACCTCGTCGACGATGGCGAAGTTGTGCCCGCGCTGCACGCAGTCGCCGAGGTTCCAGGCCATGTTGTCGCGCAGGTAGTCGAAACCGAGCTCGTTGTTCGTGCCATAGGTGATGTCGGCGTGGTAAGCGGCGCGGCGCTCGGCCGAGCTCATCTGGGACAGGATCACCCCGACCTCCATGCCGAGGAATCGGTGCACCCGCCCCATCCACTCCGCGTCACGCTTGGCGAGGTAATCGTTGACCGTGACGACGTGCACGCCCTTACCGGCGATCGCGTTGAGGTAGGCGGGTAGCACGCAGGTCAACGTCTTGCCCTCACCGGTGCGCATCTCGGCGATGTTGCCCAGATGCATCGCCGCACCGCCCATCAGCTGCACGTCGAAGTGTCGCTGCCCCAGCGTGCGCCTGGCAGCCTCACGGGCCACCGCGAACGTCTCGGGCAGCAACTCGTCCAGCGACTCGCCCCTGTCGAAACGCCTGCGGAACTCATCGGTCTTGGCGCGCAGGTCGGCGTCGGGCAGCCTGGCGACGTCGTCCTCCAGGCCGTTGATGTGGTCGGCGATGGCGCGCAACCGGCGGACGGTCTTGTGCTCGCCGGCGCGGAGAAGTCGGGACAGGACCACCGTGGAAGACCTCACTCGTATCGGGACACTGCTCGGCGGGCGGGCTGCTGGTGGGGTGCTGCATGACAGCGTGCACCGCCGGTTTGCGGGCCATCGTATGCCCTGCACCGGTGGTGCCGTCATCAGCGCAGGTCAGTTGCCCCACAAACGACATGATCGCCGTCTGTGTGTTGTGCGCGACCGTGGTGTGGCCGCACGCACACAGACGGCGATCATGACCTAATTGGAACGGCGTCAGACGAGTTGGATCACGCCGTAGTGAAAGCCCCGCCGGCGGTACACCACGCTGGGCAGGCCGGAGTCGGCGTCGGCAAACAGGTAGAAGTCGTGGCCTACGAGCTCCATCTCATAGAGCGCCTGATCGACCGTAATGGGCTTGGCGGAGTGCCTCTTGCGCCGCACGATGCGACCCAGTCCGTCCGCATCCGGGGAATGCCACCGCTGGGTGGGCAGCTCGTACTCAAGCTCGTGCTCGGGTGAGTCCAGCACCGCCGTCCGGTGGCGCTGACCATCGGTTTGAGACTCGGTCTCGAGATCTGAATCGATATCGGGGGCCAGGACGGCCGCCAGCGGCGCGGTGGCCTCAGCGACGGAGGTGGGCTGACGACGCCCATGGTGCACCTTGCGACGATCAGCGACCCGACGCAGCCGGTTCGCCAGCTTGCTGGTAGCCGCGTCCAAGGCGGCATAGAAGTCGGGACCAGACGCTTCAGCGCGGACTACCTGCCCGCGACACTGACCGGTGATCTCCACTCGCTGGCAGCTCTTGGACTGCCGAGGATTGCGTTCATGAAACAGCTCGACGTCATAACGGATGGCCTTGTGGTCATAACGTTCGACGCGGGCGAGTTTCTCGGCGACGTGCACCCGGTAATGATCGGGCACCTCCACGTTACGGCCCTTCACGACAATGTTCACGCGTGTGACCTCCTCGCGTTGTCCAGCAGGACTTCGGCGACGCCGGGGCGCAGCGGTGATCTCCGAACGGCAGGGGGGGCCGTCCGCGTGATCACTAGGCCGCCGGCGCCAAAATCATGGCTGTCTCGCCTCCTTCCGAATCAGCAGCGTCAGTGCTGATGCGGGAACCGTAGTCCGCCGGAGGTGCCGTCGCCAGCGCCCAAGGTGTCGTTCCGGATCCTCAACACTGTGAGTGGGTTCTTCGGCCTCCAGATACGACGGCCGGTGACAACCCGGTCGCGGCGAGCACCACGATCGCGGGCGTGTCGATACCCGCCCGGATTAACGCCGCAACGCAGGCCGCCACGGTTGCGCCGGTGGTCACCAAGTCGTCGACAAGCACGACGGACGTACCGGTAGGCGGCATCCCGGTCGGTCGCAGCAGTACCCGCCCAGCCAGGTTGGCTTGCCGGGCCGCGGCATGCAGACCGACGGAGTCACGTACCCCGGCGGCCATCCGCAAGGCTGGAGCTACCGCGGCTGCAATCCCTGCATTGGCCAGCGCAACAGCTGCCTTCTGCGCCAGCAGCGCCACGTGCTGCCCGCCGCGGGCAGCCGCGGCCGATCGGCGGGACGGCACCGGCACCAGGCATACGCCGCCGGATTCGGGCCCGGTTCCGGTGCTGGTTGCCGGGTGCAGCTGTAACAGCGCAGCGGCGAGCGCGCCACCCAGCGGACCCGCGAGATCGCGGCGACCGTGCTCCTTGTAGGCGAGCAGTGCGGTACGTAACCGGCCGCGGTATGCGCCTAGGGCATATATCGCCGGCTGAGACAGACACCCTGGATCGACCGGGAAGCGCGGCGGATGAACCCGCACCGGGCAGCCCAGCAGCACCGCGCAATCGGGGCACCAGGGCGCGCCCGGTGCCCCGCAGCCCGCGCAGTCCCCGGGCAGCAGAAGGTCCAGCAGCGCGTGCGTCCATCCAGCCACCCAGCCAGCATGGACCCCGGCATGGCACGCCACCGGCTGACGACTCCACTAGCGACCCGGCTGTACCCCACGGGGCCAGCGATCCCCACTCCCAGCAGCCGGCACTTGCGGCAGCCGGTCAACCAGGGTAGAGGGGTACCGCGCCGGGTCCGATGCCGCCGAGCAGCGGTTCCCATACCTCTTGAGTGTCCGAATACGCCCACACCCCGGTGGCGTCGGCCACCACGATCTCACGACCGGGCGCGGCGGCGATGTCGGTCAGCGGACCGGTCAGGTTGGTGCTGGACACCTGCCGGCGGGTCAACCCGTCCACGGACACCGAGGACACCTGGGGGGCCGGCCCGGCGGAGGCCGCCACCAGCAATTCCGGACGTGCCCAGTCCACGCCCGCGGTAGGCGGCAGGTTGCCCTCCCGCAACACCTGCGGATGGCGCAGGCTTACCACGCCGGACTCGGTCACCACAGCGGCCACCACGAGCCGCCCGCCGACCACCGCAGCCACCCGCGCACCGTCCTGGGACAGCTGCAGTTCGGAGATGGGACCCAGTCGGGCCAGTTCAGTAGCGTTGACTTGGTAGCTCGACGAGGGACCGGTGTCCAAGACCACCACCCCCGCCACCGTGCGGCCGTTGATCACGGTCCACACCTCGGCACCCGATGGCCGCCAAGTGGGCCGGGTCATCGATACCGCGTCCAGCGCCGCCGCACCCAGGTCCCCGTCGACCCGGCCTGCCCGCAGCTGCGGGCGGCCATCAGGACCGGCGACGACCACCGCCAACTGCTCTCCACCCGGGCTTGAGCGGGCCGCGCTGAGCACGGTCAACCGGCCGTCGCCAGCGGGCCCCGGCACCGGAACACCATCCAGCCCGAGCAGTCGACCGCTGACGACCACTTGCCCCGGCACATCGGGCCGCGGACCACCCGCTGAGCTGTAGGAGGCGACATCGGCGGTGCTCCATTCGGCCTTATCGGGCACCAGCGGTTCGCCATCAGCGAGTAGCCGTAATGGGGCCGGTAGCAAGCCGTCCAGCGTGCTGACGACCTGCGCCGCGACCAGCTGACGCTCCGGCTCGGCCAGTGCGGCGAGACCCGCCAAGTTGATCATCGCCTGTCCGGAGCTGTTGACCAGCACGTTGGATCTGGGCCGGGTCCCTTCCGGCAACGCCGACCTGACAGCTCCGGCTAGCCGCTGGGACGGCCCGGCCAGCAGCAGGTCCAATACCCGCCCCGGCAGCGTGGACGCCGGCTGCGCGGGCACCCAGCGCAGGTCAGGTACCAGCTTGCCGCGGCTCGGGTCGACGAAATAGACCCGAACCTGGCGATAGTTGCGCTGGAAGGCGGTGGCCTCCACCACCACCCCAGCTGGCGGGTTGGTGATCCGCCATTCGCCTTGCTCCTTGACCACGTCGAGCGGGACGGCGAACAGCCCCGCTTCCGGCATGAAGCTGCCGTCCGCGGCGAGCACACCCAGCTGCGGGCCCCCTATCCGAATGCGACGGACATCGTCTTGCGGCGCGGCCTGTGGGGTGGCGCCAGGAGCGTCTTCGATCACGGTCAGGCCGGCACGATCGTCCCAACTCGTCGCCGCTTCCCGGGACAGGAAGGCACGCGCGGCGGCATGCCCGTTTGCCGGGCTACCGGTGGCCTCAATGAAATCTCGCACCAGCCGGAAGGGATCCACGCCCTGCTCCGGTCCAGCCAGAGGGGCTGCTGCCGCGCCCACCGGCATCGAGCGCACCACTTGCATGTCGGAGGTGCCCGGGACAGCGGCACAGCCCACCAGCGCAGTGGAAACGACGGCGAGGACGGCGGCGCTGCGTAACATCACGACCATCACCGGATGCCGGGTCCGGCCGACACTGCGGTGTCTGTCACAGGGGAGGCTCTAGGGACGTTTCTGGGTCCCAGCGGCAGCGGGCTGCCGGTGAGTTCGGTGCCCCGGCTGCGGGGCAAGGTGAGCCGAAAAGCGCTGCCCCGCCCGGGTTCGCCCCAGGCCTGCAACCAACCTCCGTGTAGCCGAGCGTCCTCCAGGCTGATCGACAGTCCCAGACCGGTGCCCCCGGTGCGCCGGTCGCGCGAGGGGTCGCCGCGCCAGAACCTGGTGAAGACGAGCTCGTGCTGGTCAGGATGCAGCCCGACACCGTGATCGCACACCAGCACGGCGACCGCGTCGGCGTCCGCGGCGACCGCCACCTCGACCGGTTGTCCTTCCCCATGGTCCAACGCGTTGGTGAGCAGGTTGCGCACGATCCGCTCCACCCGGCGCGGATCGATCTCGGCGAGCACCTCTGCGCTCGGGAGCTCCAGTTCCAGCGGGGTGCCGGCCTGGTCGGCGACCGCGCGCACCGCGGCGACCGCATTCTCCACGGTGGCGCGCACGTCGAGCGTCTCGCTGTGTAGCTCGGCGACCCCGGCGTCCAGCCGGGAGATTTCCAGCAGGTCGCCGAGCAGCGCCTCGAATCGATCCAGCTCGTTGACCAACAGCTCGGTGGATCGATGCAGTACCGGGTGCAGCATGTCCCGCGAGTCGTAGAGCACATCGGCTGCCATCCGCACGGTGGTCAGCGGAGTGCGCAGCTCGTGGGAGACGTCAGAGGTAAAACCGCGCTGCAGGTCACCGAACTCCTCGAGTTGGCGGATCTGCCGCTGGATGCTCGCGGCCATCTCGTTGAACGAGGTGCCCAGCCGGGCCATGTCGTCGCTTCCGACCACCGGGATACGTTCGGAGAGGTGGCCATTGGCGAAGCGTTCGGCCACCTCAGCAGCCTGCCGGACCGGGATCACCACCTGGTGGGTCACCAGGCTGGCGATTCCCGCAATGAGCCCCAGCAGCACCAAGCCGCCGACCACCAGAGTGGACTGCACCAGGTGCAGCGTGCGCTGCTCTGCGGTGAGCGGGAACAGCAGGTAAAGCTGCATGGTGCGGCCCGCGCTGGCGACCGGCATGCCGACAACCAGCATGGTCACGGCGGTCGAATCCCGTTGCACCGTGGTGATTTTGTGGGCCAGCATGCCGCGCTCCACAGCGGACTGCAGCACCGCAGGGATGTCGTGCAGCGGGCCGATCTTCTGCCCAGTACCGGCCACTCCCGATGGGCCGCCACCGTCCACCAGCACCGGCTCGTAGGCTCCGGCGCTGACCGCCGCAGGACGCTCTCCGGTGGGGTCGGAATGGGTCAGCCGATCGACAGCGGTGGTGAGTCTGCTGGTCAGCGACGGTGACGTGGGATCAACCGCGCTGAGTTCGGACTCCAACACGACTCTGCTGTTCTCGGCTTGGAGCAGCGCGGCCTGTGTCTTGTTCTCGATCAGCCGCTGGGCGATCTGGGCCTGCAGCACCATGCCCAGCACCAGCACCACGGTCGAAGACAGCGCCACGGTGCTTCCCACTACCCGGATCTGCAGCGAGCGGCGCCACATCGTGCCCGCCACCGTGGCGAGCTCATGGGTCTGGCTCGCGACCCGACGCAGGACATCGGTCACCCGGACCGCGAGCGACATCAGCGTGAAGTGAGCCGAGCGGCGGGGGAGCTCATGTCGTACCGGCCTTGTATCCGACGCCGCGTACGGTCAGCACCACCTCTGGATGCTCAGGGTCCCACTCGATCTTGGAGCGAAGCCGCTGGACGTGCACATTGACCAGCCGGGTGTCCGCGGCGTGCCGGTAACCCCAGACCTGCTCGAGCAACACCTCACGGGTGAACACCTGACGGGGTTTGCGAGCCAGGGCGACCAACAGGTCGAACTCCAGCGGAGTCAGTGAGATCGGTGTCCCGCTGCGGCTGACCTGGTGACCGGGCACGTCGATGGCCAGGTCGCCGATGGCCAGCTGCTCGGCCGGATCTGCCTCGGTGCGGCGCAACCGGGTCCGCAGCCTCGCTACCAGCTCCTTGGGCTTGAACGGCTTGACCACGTAGTCGTCCGCGCCGGACTCCAGGCCCAGCACCACGTCGACAGTGTCGGTCCGGGCGGTGAGCATCACGATCGGAACTCCCGACTCCGCGCGGATCGCCTTGCACACATCGATGCCGTTCATGCCCGGCAACATGAGATCCAGCAGCACCAAGTCCGGCTTCAGCTCGCGCAGCGCAGGCAAAGCCTTGGTACCTTCACCGACCACTGCCGGCTCGAAGCCCTCCCCGCGCAGCACGATGGTCAACATCTCGGCTAACGCGGGATCATCGTCAACCACGAGCACACGAGCCCTCATGGAGACCATGGTGGCACTGCGCTTGCCGGTTGCCACAGGCGGGCAGCCAGGTCGCTGAGGGCCAGGCCGGTGCCACCGGTTGCGGCACCGTCTATCACCCACCACGGGGCCAGCCAGTCGCTGGCAGCGAGCCCGTCATAGACAGCAGCGCACCGGGCTTGCAG
>JALZCO010000517.1 GCA_030863015.1 Actinomycetota bacterium | reverse complement strand
GCGTATCTGCTCTCGGCCTCGACCCCAATCGAGAAGGGCATTAATTGGCTGAGCCAGGCGAGCATGGTGCTCGCCGTCATCCTGCTGCTGTACTTCCTGGCCGGCGTCGGACCCACACTGCTCGTGCTGAACACCTTCACCCAGGAGATCGGCGGTTATCTCGCCAATCTCATTCCCATGAGCCTGCGGACGAGCGCATTTGAGCCGACCTCATGGCTCGGCGACTGGACGATCTTCTTCTGGGCGACCTGGATCGCCTGGGCGCCGTACGTGGGCGCCTTCATCGCGCGCATCTCCCGCGGTCGCACCATTCGACAGTTCATCCTCGGGGTGCTCATCGCGCCCAGCCTGTTCACCGTGCTGTGGTTCTCCGTCTTCGGGGCAACCGGGATCGAAGTCGACAACCGGGTGGGCGGCGCGATCAGTGCGCAGGCAGCCGAAGACGAGGCCGTAGCGCTGTTCGCCTTCCTCGAGCAGTACCCGGGCACGCTGTTGATCTCAATCCTGGCGATCGTACTGATCTGGATATTCTTCGTCGCCGGTGCCGACGCGGGAACCGTGGTGTTGGGCAGCATGTCGGGAGGGGTGCTCAATCCCCGGGTGACGGTCAAGCTCACCTGGGGCGTGATCATGGCAGCGCTGGCGGCGATCCTGCTCGCGGCCGGCGGGCTCGACGCGCTGCAGAACGGCGCCATTCTGGCGGCAACGCCCTTCGGCATCCTGATGCTCGCTATCTGCTGGTCGCTGCATCGCACGCTGACCGACGATCGTCGCGAGGAGCTGGATCCACTGCACCAGCGACCTGCGACCGACCAGGGCGAGCAGGCGTGACCACGGCTGCGGCGACAAGACTGTGCGGAGGCCACGACGATGAGGTTCGGGAGCCGAAACCGGGATCGAGCTCCGACGTGTTCGGGTACTGCTGCATCACATCGAAGCGGCGGGCATGACCGGGTCACCACACCCGCGCGACCAGGGCCGTCGCTGTGTCCGTCCGCTGGTGTTGAGTGACCTATCGCTGTGGCGCTACAGGCGCGCAAGATGGTGGTGTGGAAAAACCTGAGGCGGTCGGCCGGCGGTACGGCGAGCACCTGAGCGACCACGACCTGCTGATCCTCGCCGGAGGTCGGGCCGACCAGGTCCCGGTGCTGCGGCGCCAGCCCGCCCTGGTCGTTGACCTGCTGGACCGTCCCGCCGTGGCCGATGCCGTTCTCGCGGCGCGCCGCGACGAGCCGGGACGGTTCAGCTACATGTCGCCCTTCCTGGTGTTCGCCGCGGCGGTGCACCGGACGAGCAACGCACTCGTCGGCAGATCCTATGTTGCCGACCGCATCGGCCCCCGCTCCCGGTTGCCGGTCTTCGATGGGCCGGCCCTGGCGGCCTTCGCCGCTGAACCGCAGCACCGCCTGTTCCTGGCCGAGTTGCTGACGTCGTATGCCCGGCTGGCGTCGGGAGTCGCGTGGCGGCGCGGCGAGCGCGGCTGGCGGCGGCAGCGGTGGGACGAGCTTGACCTGCCGCGCCTGGCAGCCCTGCGGGAAGCCTTGCCGGTGGATGAACAGCCCGGAGTCTGGCGACGCATCGGTGACGGCGCCCTGTTTTTGGCCGGTGTGTTTCCCGAGTACGCCGAGCGGGCGCTGGGCCTGGTCGAGATCGCCCGGCTGCAACGCGCCACCGGCTTGCGGCTATCCACCGCCGAGGGCCCGATATCAGAACTGCTCGAAGAACTGGCCGGCCGTGCCTATCAGCGGGTCGGTGGCAGCGTGCCGCGCGCCGTCATGGAGTCGCCGCGATCAGCCCGGCGAGTGCTCACGCTCGTCGCCGACCGCTACCTGTTCCCAGTCGCCAGCGACTAACTGCCCGCTCCCGGTATGAACGGGACAACTGTCGTGTAGTAGAGGTGGTAGTGCGTCTGCTGCGGTGCGGTCCGCCGGACTTGGTTGAGGGGATTCCACCTGCGCGATGCTCAGCCGCAGCCACCGGACGCCATCGATCACCCGCTCACCGTGGATGGTCCAGCGTGTCACTCTCCAGGGCTCTGGTCGTTAGGCGGGTCTCTGCGAGAGAATGTTATGTCGGCCGGCCCCGTAAGATACGGGTGATTGCGGCGGTGCCGTTTTGATAAAATACCGAGCAGAACAGGTCCGGGTGGTCATTTGTTCCAGTCCAGCCTCACCACGAACATGGCACGGCGGTTGGGAGTGGTGTAGGCGTGGAGGACCAAAAAGTCGCGCCGGTGGGTGTGCAGCACGTCCTGCCCTCCTGGGTTTTGGTACGCGTCGTCGAGCGTGTCCTGGTTGAGGAACTGTCCCTGGTGCTTGACAAACTCATCACACAACGCGTCCGCGGTCGCGTAATTGATGAAGTAGCGGCCGCTGTTGTAAACGTTGCCCGAGTAAAACAGCACATACTTGCCGCTGTGGCGGATAATCGCTGGCGCCTCCACAACATGGTCTTCGTCGGCCCGGTCTGCCCGGATGACCGCCCGCCGGTGGCCGATCGTTGCCGTGCCGTCGGTGTTGAGCCGTTGTAGCCAGATCGTCGCGTTGCCCTGGTGGGCGGCGCTGTAGAGCAGGTAGTGCGTGCCGTCGGTGTCGGTGAACGGCTTGGGGTCGATGGCATCGGCATCCCCGGGCCGGCACACCAGCGGTTGTGGTCCGATCGAGTGGAACGGACCCTCGGGCGCCCACGCCCGCGCAACTCCGATGCACTGGGTGTGCTGGCTCGCCGAGCGGGCAGTGAAGTACAGCAGGTAACCGTCGTCGCCGCGGGCGGTGACCGCCGGTGCCCACACGTTGCCTTCGCCGACGGTTTCGTCCACCCATGTCGGCAGCTCGGGCATGGCGTCGCGGGCGTGGTTCCATCCGCCGGTGAGGCTGGTCGAGCTCTGCACCGGAACATGAAAGGTCTTGGCTCCGTAGCGGCTAGCCGTGGAGTAGGCGTAATAGGTGC
>JALZCO010000489.1 GCA_030863015.1 Actinomycetota bacterium | reverse complement strand
CCCCCAGCCCCTGGACCTGCTGCAGGAACAGCGGGATGTAGAACAGTACGCCGAACATCACAACCATCAGCACAGCGATCAGCAACAGCGACTGGGTGAATGCCCAATGACGGAATATCCGGATATCCAGTAAGGGATCATCGACCTCCAGCTCGATCACCACGAACAACGCCAGGCTCAGCACGCCGAAGGTGATCAGGCCCAGAATCCGGTAGGAACTCCATCCCCAGTCCGGCCCCTCCGATACCGCCAGTAGCACCGCGAACAACCCACTCGCCACGGTGACGAAACCCAGCACGTCGAATCGCCGCCCCGGCCGTACGGGGAACTTGGGCAACACCAACGCTGCGGCCACCATGCCCAGAATCCCGATCGGCACGTTGATGAGGAAGATCAGCCGCCAGTCCGCGTACTCGACCAGATACCCGCCCAGGGGTGGCCCGAGCGCTGGAGCGGACACGACTCCCAGGCCATACAGGCCCATGGCGGCGCCGAGCCGGTCCCGCGGCACGATCCGAAACAAGATCGACAGCGTCACGGCCGGCAAGATGCCGCCCCCGATCGCCTGCCCGATCCGGAACATCACCAGGCTGTCCAAGCTCCAGGCCAGGCCGCACAGCGCCGATCCGGCGGCGAACCCCAGCAGCGCCAGGTTGTAGATCCGGCGCAGCCCGAAGCGATCCCCCAACCATGCACTGACCGGCACCACCACGCCCTCGGTCAGCGCGTAGGCCGTGACCACCCACTGCGCGTCGTCGGTGGTCACCCCGAAGTCGTTCTGGATGGTGGGGATGGCCACATTGACGATGGTGATATCCAGGATCGACATGAAGACCCCGGCAATCAGGACCGCCAGTGGTAGCCCCCAGCCCGTCGATCGCTGTTGGGTCCCCGAGACGGGGACACTCTGGGCGGCCGCCCCGCCGGGGCTTGTTTCGGCTGTCACGCCAGCCATACCTTCACTGTGCCATCAGCACCGCCTGAGCCACCAGAACGCCGCGTGCTCTATTCTGCTGCTGTCGCAGGGAACACCGGCATTACCCTCCAGCGTGGGAGGTGCGGACCTTGAGCAGCCTCGGTGAGACCTGTGAGCCTATGAAGACTGCAGCCGACCACCGTAAGGGGCCTCGCCGCCGCGGTGACGCGCTCTACACGGCGATCTTCGAAGCCACCCTCGAAGAGTTGACCGCGGTGGGTTACGCCGAGCTGAAGATGGAACACGTGGCCAACCGTGCCCGGGCAAGCAAGGGATCTCTGTATCGGCGCTGGTCCGGTCGCGCCGAACTGGTGGCCGATGCGGTTCACCACACCCTGCCCTGCTGTGGTGAGCGACCGGATACCGGCAGCGTGCGCGAGGACGTCCTGAGCTGCCTGCGCGGATTCGCCAATCTACTCAATGGTGCCTCCGGCGAGGCCGTCCGTGGTCTGATGGCCGAGACCATCCGGAATCCCGATCTCATGGAGGTCATCCGGATTCGTTTCATCGACCCCAGCGTCAACCTCTTACTCGAGGTACTGCGGCGAGGCAACGTTCGTGGTGAGGTCCGCGCCACCGCGCTGACGCCTCGCATCGCGAGCGTCGGACCCGACCTGCTGCGCCAGCATTTTCTGCTGCACCGTCCACCGGTCTCCGATCAGGTATTGATCGAGATCGTCGACGACGTGCTCATTCCTCTGATCCGCCCCTAAGCCGCCCCGCCACTGAGCTGCCCAAAATAGGGTACGCCGCGTAGTCTACGGGTGTGGCCCGCCTTAGCGAGCTCGATCACATCGATGGGGAGGTGTGAGCGTGGAAGGCCCAGTGCAGCCACCCTCCGCGCTGGCCGACCAGCAGCCCACCGACGGCACCACGACCACCACACCAGGACGGCGCAAACTCAAACACTCCACTCGCATCGCGCTGGCCGTCATCTTGATCGTGGCGCTGGTCGCCGGCGGCGCTTTCGCCACAAGCTACTTCCTCAACGCCCGCAACTTTGTCAGCACCGACAACGCTCAGATCGATGGCGACAAGATCTCGGTCAATGCCCCGACGAGCGGCACCCTCGTCGACTGGCGCATCACCCAGGGCACCACGCTGCGCGAAGACCAGGTCGTGGGCCGTATCGAGATGCAAGGTGGGTTCGCTCAACCTCTCATGACCATCCGTGCCCCAGCTGACGGCACCGTGGCCGTGGACAACGGCGTGCCGGGTGTGTTCGTCACCGCCGGCACCGAACTCGCCGTCGCCTACGACTTCGACAGGATCTTCGTCACCGCCCGCGTCGAGGAGACCGACATCAAAGACGTGCACCCTGGCCAGGAAGTCGACATGACCGTCGACGCCTTTCCCGATACCCAGCTCACCGGGTACGTTCGCGAAATCCAAGGCGGCGCTGCCGCGGAATTCTCGCTGTTCCCGCAAAGCAACAGCTCAGGCAACTTCCAGAAGGTCACCCAGGTCATCCCGGTCAAGATCGCGCTTGAGAATGCCGAAGGCCTCAATCTTGTTCCGGGCATGAACGTCACCGTCCATATCCACAAGCGCTGACCGGTGGCTCGAGTGGATACGCCGACCGGGTGGTTCGGTCGCTGTCGGCGTATCAATGGGGCGGCGCTCGGCCTCTTGCCTGCCGGCAAGGCCTTCCTGGAGAGGAGGGAACTCCAGGAGGAAGTAGAAGGGGATATGAAGATCGCGGAGTTTTCCAGCAATGGTGGCTACAACCGCGGTGATGACTGGTACGACGACTGAGGCCGTCAGGATCGTGACCACAAGTACCGCTGGCACGACAAGGACGACCGGCGCCGCCGCCACAAGTACCACTGGCGCCGCCGTTGGGACGATTGCTAGGCAACCGAGTTGCCGGCGGTGGCTCTTACTTCCGTGAGTGGGTGAGGGCCACCGTCAGCCTGGCTCCCCCGTGTCTCGGCTGACCGGGCCGGTATCGGGCGCATCGTGGCTGACCGAGGCGGGTGCGGCGCGCTCCGACTGTTCCCATACGCTTACCACCAGAGCGATCATGACAGCCCACGCGGCGCCCAACGTCCAGCCGGCCATCACGTCACTGGGAAAATGTACCCCCAGGTAGACCCGCGAGATCCCGACGGCGACGATCACGATCAGTGCCCCGATCCAGAGCAGGTCCCGGCTGGTGCGACTGCGAACCACCCACCGGCTGATCATCCATGCCGACAGCAACCAGACCGCCGTGGTGCCGACGGTGTGCCCGGAGGGAAACGAGTAACCGTCCTCACCCAGCACCGCGATGGCCACCGGTGGGCGGCTTCGACTCACGAGTGCCTTCACCGTCAGATTGATCATCCCGATACCCGCTGCTCCGAACCCGGCGACCAGCAGTGGCAGCCACGACCTGCGGATCCATGCCACCGTCACACCCACCAAGGTGGCCATGATCCCCGCCCCTACCGGGCTGCCCACATCGCTGATCACCTGCATCGTGGTGACCAACCAGGGCTCGCGGTGCGCGGCGAGAAACCTCAGCACCGGGCGGTCGGCCACCGCGATGCCGTCACTTTCGAGCACGTTGTCCAGCAACTGCCGGAAACTCAGCCCCAAAGCCAGCACCATGCACACGCCGAGCGTCAACGCCAGCCCGGTAGCCTCTCCCGGCGCCAACCGGCGATCCAGGAACCCCCACTGCCTCGGGTAGCGCGACCGCATCGAGACCACCGCCGGTCGTTCGGCCACCCATGTCAGTCCGGCCCGGATGCGTTCCGGATGACCGACAACCCACCGAGCAACCAGGCCGGTCAGGGCGAGCGCGCTCCCCACGAGGACTACCAAAGCGATCGCCGCCACCTGCCCACTCAAGCTTCGTCCCTCCTCCTTGCTCGTGAGTGCCATTCGGTGCTGGAACACGGTTACCCACTCACGAGCTTGACGTATACCGGCGAGGGCGATAGACGATGACTCGTGACGGTGACCTTGTCGCGCATTTCCGACCTGCCACACGCGCTGCGCGACGGCCAGCAGTTCGCGCGGCAGCTGGATGGCCGCCAGCCGGCGGTGTTCCTGGACTATGACGAGACGCTGACGCCCATCGCGGACCGACCTGAGGACGCCGTCATTTCGGACAGCATGCGAAACGTGGTGCGCGGGCTCACCGAACGAGCCACGGTGTGCGTGGTGAGCGGCCGGGACCGTCCCCTCGTCACCCGATGGATGGGCATCAACGGCTTGGTGGTGGCCGGTAGCCACGGCTTCGATATCGAGGACCACCAGGCCGGCACGATCCGCCACGATGCGGCGGTCGGTTTCGAGGGCCTGCTGTCGGCTGTCACCGACCGGTTGCGCAGCGAGGTGAAACCAGTCGGCGGTGCGGTGGTGGAGCCCAAACGGTTTTCGGTCGCGGTGCATTACCGGCTCGTCGCCGCCCACCAGCGGCCCTTGGTCAAAGCGGCCGTGGACACGCTGCTGGCCGATTACCCTGATCAGCTCAAAGTCACACCCGGCGAGATGGTCTATGAGATCCAGCGCAGATCGACTGGGACAAGGGCAAGGCCGTGCAGTACTTGCGCCCCGCCCTGCACATCGACGGCGACCAGGTTGTGTCGCTGTATCTGGGTGATGACATCACCGATGAAGACGCCTTCAAAACTCTCCAAGGAACGGCGGGCATTGGTGTTGTCGTTGTCGACGCCGGCGACGCGGAGCAAGCTGGCCGGACCACCGCCGCAGCTTTTGTGCTGGGATCGATCGAGGAGGTGCAGCAGTTCCTGAACACGCTGGCGCGCTAACCACCGCCCCTGTGACCGCAGCGCGCGCAACCTTGACCATCGGTGTAGACATCGGTGGCACGAAGGTCGCGGCTGGTGTCGTCGACGAGCGCGGGGCGATCGTCGCGAGCACGCATCTGGACACCCCCTGACAACGTGTCGCGGATTGAGGACGCGATAGCCGGCGCGGTCGGCGAGCTCGCCAGTAAGTACGACGTCGAGGCGGTCGGTATCGGTGCGGCGGGTTTCATCGATGCGCAGCGCGCGACTGTGATGTTCTCCCCGCATCTCGCCTGGCGGGACGAGCCGCTGCGGGCGTCGCTGGAATGCAGGCTGGGCCTGCCCGTGGTGGGCGAGAACGAAGCCAACGCCGCTGCGTGGGCGGAGGTCCGCTTCGGCGCCGGCCGTGATGCAGACCATGTGGTCACAGTCACCTTGGGCACCGGGATCGGTGGCGGCATCGTGGTGAACGGGCAGCTGATGCGTGGCCAATTCGGTGCGGCTGCAGAGTTCGGTCACCTCACCGTCGTTCCAGACGGACGGCGCTGCGAATGTGGCTTGCAGGGTTGTTGGGAGGAGTACGCCAGCGGTCGGGCACTCGAGCGCGAGGCTCGGGAACTGGCCCGTCTCTCACCCGCGCTGGCGGCAGGCCTGCTGCGTCTTGCCGGTGACCGCCCCGAGGACATCACCGGCCGGATGGTTACCCAGGCGGCTGCGGCTGGTGATGTGGCGGCGCTGCAGTGCTTTGAGGTGATCGGGACGTGGCTGGGGCGCGGCCTGGCCGCATTGGCCGCGATCCTCGACCCGGGCTTGTTCATCGTCGGGGGCGGGGTATCCGCGGCCGGGGAGGTGC
>JALZCO010000479.1 GCA_030863015.1 Actinomycetota bacterium | reverse complement strand
CTGTCGGACTGTTCGACACGGGCGGGGTTGCCGGCTTGCGTGGTCCAGGCTGGTCGGTGACTACCCGTCCGATGGTGGTTCCCTTGCCATTACCGCCAACGGTGCCGCCACTGGCCCACTCGAAGCCAGTGATGACCATCATGGCCAGCAGGAAGGCCCCGAGCGCCCCCACTACCATCGCCCCCCACCGCAGCGTGGCAAACCGCCGGGCGCGGTCCCGGACCTGCGGTTCGCGGATATCGGCGGTGCGCTGGTCGTTGCCGCGCGGGGCGTTCACCGCCGCGGAGTGGACGCGCTCGATCCTGGACCTCTCCTGGGATGCCGGCAACGGCCGCGTGCGGTGAGCAAGAGACCGAACTCTCTCCCGGCTGCGCTCCAGTGATGCCTTGTACACGGCGGTGCCTACGGTGGTGATCACACTGGCTGCGGCGGCCCCGATGAGGGTGCCGGCGGCGCCGAGCTCGGAACCGAGCACGGCAGCGGTCACCGCAGCGAGGGCGGTGGCGGCGACGTGGGTCAGGTTCAGGTCGATCTTGCGGCTGGTGCGGTCTGGACTAGTGGGCGAGTGCGGCGCAGTCATAATCTCCGGTATGTCGCGGGGCTAGGCCATCAGCGGTCAAAGGTCGGGATCTCTCCTCGGCTGGCTACGGTAACGACGGGATTCGACCATCCCCAATCGGGGTAATTACCACCGGAGCGGCACGGTGGTGCGGGCTAGCGACCGCGGTCGCCTCCAACTCGATCATGAGGTCGCGCAAGGCGAGCGATTTATCCCCAGAAGCGTCATCGGCGGGCTCACGCCGGCCTGGCCGAGTCGTGTCTGCAGCAAGATACAAGACTAGTCGGCATCCCGAAGAATATCGGCATTGCCCGGGAGTTCCGGCATGAGGCGCGGGAGCTGCCGGCCGGCATCTGATCTACTGCTCTTACTTGTGATCTCAGCCCATACGGTATTGCCGTCCGGCTGGACGTCGACGCCCCATGCCGTGGTGAGAGTCTGCACCAGTTCCAATCCCCGGCCGCGTACCTGACCCAGCGGGTCGGTCGAGCGCTCCACCGGGCCGGGGAATCCCACTGGCGATGAATCCCGCACCGCTATTCGCAAACCTTGCGGACCCCGCTGCAGGGTCAAGTCGACATCGGTGCACGCGTGTTCGACCGCGTTGGCCACTAACTCACTGACCACGAATTGGGCGGTATCCTGCGACTGCTCGTCGACCTGCCACAGCGGACACATCTCGCGGACCAGACGCCGAGCGGTCGCCGGGGCGCCGGCGTCGCAAGGTAGCTGCACCCGTACCCGCACCATTGGAGGTCGCGAGTCAATCGCGGCCTGCGCCTCGAGCAGCAAGTGATACACCGGTACCAATGCCGACACCCGCCGAGCCGCCAGCGCCTGAGCCATCCCCGGCTCAGGGCGGCAGAGCGCGAGTTTCGCGGCCGGCCAACCACCACACTGGCTCAGGACCGCGGGAAAAATCGTCACACACGATGCGCGTCCCACGGACAAACCGTCGAGGTCGACCACCACACGGCCGTGATCGGTCAGCTCCTTAGTCAACGCCCGACGCAGCTCCGTCCCGGTGCGTATCGTGAGCAACCCTCGCGGGTGCACCACGACAACCTGCCCGTGACGATAAGCCGCTATATCGAGTGCGGAGCCCATCGACCTCCCCACTCCGCTTACGGTGCGTGCTGAGGCGTGCGCATACAGCTTACGACTGTGCGCAAGAGCCTGTCCAAAACGACATAAAGGACTTCGGGATAGCGCCATCGCGCCCTAACACCATGCTCGATGGTTGCCGATTGTCAGGATTTCTTGACACCCCGGTTGACGCACATAGCTGAGCGTGTACGGTCCGATCTCGACTGTAATGTGCGGGGGGAGGAGCCGGCCCGTGACACGCGAGCAGGTTGACACCATGCAGGTTGACACCATGCCGCCACCAGTTGGCGGACACATGATGACAGCAACGTTGAGCTGTCCCCGACCGAACACGACGGTGTGCACGGTAACCGGGAGGATAGACCTGGCCACCGCGTCGACGCTGTCCGACACGCTCATCGAAGCGGTCCATGATGAGCGGCCGCACCTCGTAATTGACCTGTCCGCCGTCGATTTTGTGGACTCAGCCGGCCTGCACGCTATCTTCGAATCCCTTGACAGGTACGACATCGACGGGCACGTCGCTGTGGTGGTCGACTCGAACTCTGAGGCCGTCACCCCGTTGGAAATCGCGGCACTGGACGAGTTCCTCGACCGGCATGGCGATCTCAGCCGAGCACTGCAAGCCTGTGCCAGGGCTTCGATCTCCGCTGCTGGACGCCATCGAGCACCGGTCATGGACTAGCCTCCCGCCCCACGGGAATGTCGGTCGTCCAGCGGATGTGGATAGCTCGGATTTGCCTCTACAGTCACGGCTGCGCATACCTGGGACGAGCGACGAGTCAAGGGGCTGACGTGGCCGCAGGCGGATCTAAGGTCGACTGGCAGCAGAGTCAGGATGCACTTCGTGACGAGGTTGCGCGGGTGACAGCCCTGCTGCGGTCCATCCAAGATCCGGGGGCTCCTGCGGTGGGTCAGTGGAACGTCGGTGAGCTCGCCATGCA
>JALZCO010000473.1 GCA_030863015.1 Actinomycetota bacterium | reverse complement strand
GGATCATCCGTCGGGGGGTGCCCTGTCCGTCGGCGAGGGTGGGGGTGGGGGTGGGGTGCTGTCGTGGGTAAGTAGCCGGTCGTAGACGAAGACGGGAGTGTGCTCGGCACCCCTAGCGACAAAGCCAAGTCCATGGTGGCGCCCCGGCGCATCCCCTGGGGTGGGAAGTAGCCGTGGTCCTGCGCGCCGGAACCCCGGCCGGGATCGTCACCAAAACCGGGAACCTGGAAACCCACCTCGACCTCCCGGCTGGGAACTGCTGGTCACCCCCGACCACACCCGCCGCGCCCGCGTCGTGCTCCGGTTGGCCGAGCGGGACCCATTCACCGGGCTTGGCCCACCCCCGGTGCGCGGCATGGTCAGTATTACTTGAGCGGGTGATCGGAGCGCGGATCGACGGCAGTCCACTGGCGGTGCCGCTGCTGGGCGTGCACGCCGTCGTGATCGGCAGCAGCGGGGCGGGCAAGTCCACCACCCTGCGCATCCTCGCCGACGCGGTAACGGCTTGCGGCGACGCGCTGATCTGGGACCTTGACGGTCAACCCCGGGAGCGTCGAGCGGCGAGAGCAACCTCCCGCTGTCTGCCATGAACGGTTCACAAGTACGGCCTGATCGCGGACCGCTTGTCGGTCAGCTCCGCCGCCCGCGCGCGGTGGGAGTGCAGCCGGATCGGACTGTAAGAGTCGCGTCAGTCCGCCGTCCCAAGCAGCTCGCCCGACAGTGCCGGCACCGGCTCGTCCCGCGAGTATGGAATCCGGCAACGCGGGCCACACCTGCGAGGCTGGGCCGCGCCGCGGCCCAGCCGTGAGCGAAGGAGTCAACCACGTGACCACGACGAGACCCGCTCGGGTGCGTGACCGCGGCCAGGTGATCGGCGAAGCGATGTCCTGGCTGGCGCGCTGGAGCCTGCGGCTGGCCCTGATTGCGGTCGGCGCCACCTTGCTCTGGCTGCTGCTCGCCCAGCTCTGGGTGATCGTGCTGCCGGTGCTGCTGGCCGTGCTGATCGCGACCGTGCTGTGGCCGCCCACAGCGTGGCTGCGTCGGCACCGCTTCCCGCCGACTCTCGCCGCCACGACCGTCCTGCTCAGCGGACTGACACTTTTCGCTGGAACATTCGCGCTGCTCGCGCCCTCGGTCATCAACGAGTTCGACGATATCGTCTCCGGTGCCTCGGGTGGCCTGCAGCAGATCCGGCAGTGGTTCGCCGGGCTCCCCGTCAACCTAGGTCAGAGTCAGCTCGACGCGGCGCTGCAGGCCGTGAGAGACCAACTGCAGCAAAGCGCGTCGTCGATTGCCACCGGGCTACTTACCGGCGTGACCGCGGTGGCCTCGGCCGTGCTCACCGCCGTGCTCACGCTCGTGTTGCTCTTTCTGTTCCTCAAGGACGGGCCCCGGTTCCTGCCCTGGGTGCGCCGGGTGGTCGGGCGGCGGGTGGGACCACACGCTGCAGAGGTGCTCGACCGCATGTGGCGCACGCTGCAGGGGTTCATCACCACGCAGGCGTTGATCGGCCTTATCGACGCCGTGCTCATCGGTATCGGCCTGATCATCGTCGGGATCCCGCTGGCGCTGCCGTTGGCGGTGCTGACCTTCATCGGCGGTTTCGTGCCGATCGCGGGCGCCATCGTCGCTGGCGGGCTTGCCGTGCTCGTTGCTTTGGTCAGCAACGGGTTCACCACCGCCCTCATCGTGCTGGCCATCGTCGTGGGAGTACAGCAGGTCGAGGGCAACCTCCTCCAGCCGATCCTGCAGGGCCGCAGGCTCGACCTGCACGCCGCCGTCGTGATCCTCGCGGTCACCGCTGGTAGCAGCCTCTATGGCATCAGCGGCGCCTTTCTCGCCGTGCCAGTCGTCGCGGCCGCCGCTGCAGCGCTGCGCTACCTCAGCGCACTCATCGACGCCGAAACTGACGCCGAGTTCGACCACGAAGGTGGAGAGGATTTCGATATGGTATCCGGCGATGGCGGCACCGCGGCGACATCCGCTGACGCACCATCCGGTCAGCGGCGGCCGAACTGAAATGACGAGGCCTTCGGTGCGAAGGCTGTCCAATAAGATCTCACCGCGGAACAACCGCGCACACGAAACTGGGCAGAAGACCCGGCTTCACTGCGAAAATGGCCAGCCGACAGTCGCGCGGCTCACACGCCGTCTCGAGGAGCGGGGCGACACCATCGGCGTTATCCCGGCCGTCGAGCGAGAACTTTGACGTTTGGATCGGCATAAGGTTCCGGAGATGACGAAGCTGGGGGTGACGGTCACCAGCGGGTCGTCGGCGTGCGCCGACTCGGCCCGCAAGGATCGGTGCGTCGAGCGCATCCCGCCCTGGCTGCGCCTGCACCCCGTCGGGCTGGCGGTTGGGACGGCGTGGGCGGCGCTGGCCATGACACCGTCCCTCATACCCCGGGACTGGGTGTTCCAGGGCGCCGTCTCCGGGATTTCCGCTGCGTTCGGTTATGGGGTGGGAATCGCTCTGGCCTGGTTCGTGGGGCTTTCGACCCGGTGGCAACGCGTGCGGCAGGTCGTGCACCGCCGGTCGCCACGGTGGGCGGCGACGTGCGTGTGGGGCCTTCTGCTGCTCGCCGCGTCGGTTGTGCTGGTGACGATGCTCGTTGTCGCCGCGTCGTGGCAGCGCGAGGTTGCGGTCCTGATGTCAATGGAGCAGACCACGACCAGCGGGTGGTTACGGGCGGGTCCGCTGCTGGTCGCCGTCGCGGCCTTGCTCCTGGCTGCGGCACGCGGTATCCGTGGGTTGGCCCGCATGGTAGCTGGTGCGCTGCGCCGCTGGGTGCGCCTCCCACGGCCGTTGGCCCGCCTTGTCGGCGCTGTCCTCGTTGGGTTCCTGGTGGTCACGGTGGTCAACGACCTCATGCTGCAGCGTGCCCTGTCGGTCGCCGATTCCACGTTCAGCGTAACCAACAGCGGCACCGACCCCGATGTGGGACAGCCCCGTTTGCCGACGCGTTCCGGCCATCCCGGCTCGCTTGTGTCCTGGGAAACGCTCGGCCGGGAGGGGCGCAACTTCGTCGCCGGCGGTTGGTCACCGCAGGACCTGGCCGAGGCCGCAGGCGGTGCACCGCTTGATCCCATCCGGGTCTATGTGGGACTGGAGTCGGCACCGACCACGCAGGAGCGCGTGGACCTTGCCCTGGCCGAGCTGGAGCGCACGGGCGCATTCGGCCGGTCAGTCGTCGCGGTCGTCACCACGACGGGAACGGGCTGGGTGAACGAGCCGGCACCGATGAGCCTGGAGCTGATACACGGTGGTGACAGCGCGATCGTGGCGATCCAGTACTCCTATCTGCCGAGCTGGCTGTCGTTTCTCGTCGACCGATCCCGCGCCGAGGACGCCGGGCGACTGCTTTTCGACGCCGTCCACGCTCGCCTGGACCAGCTGCCCGAGGGCGACCGTCCCCGGCTGCTCGTGTTCGGCGAGAGCCTTGGGTCACAGGGCTCCGAGGCCGCCTTCACCAGCCTCGCCGACATCCGGGCCCAGACCGACGGGGTGCTCTGGGTGGGTCCGCCGAACTCCAACCGGCTGTGGAGAAGCCTGGTGCAGCGGCGCGACCCCGGCACTCTCGAAGTCGAGCCGGTATACGCCAGCGGACTGGTGGTCAGGTTCGCCAGCGACCCGGCGGGCCTGGCGCAGCCATCCACCCCGTGGATCGCGCCGCGGGTGCTGTACCTGCAGCATGCATCGGACCCCGTCGTCTGGTGGTCCCCGAGTCTCCTGTTCCGGCGGCCGGACTGGCTGGTCGAGCCCCGCAGTGACGACGTCTCACCGGCCATGAGCTGGTATCCGGTCGTGACCTTCTGGCAGCTCACCGCAGATCTGATGCACGCGCAGTCCGTTCCCGACGGACACGGGCACAACTACGGCGAGCTGATGCTCGACGCGTGGGTCGCGGTGACGGCTCCGGAGGGCTGGACAGACGCCGACACTGCGCGCGTCCGGCAGGTCCTCACCTCATGAGCGTGCCACAGCCAATCCAAGGCCGCCGGCTCGATCGACTGCGGTGATGGCGTTTAGCTGCCATCCCTTGTCCGCATGCTCGTTGAGCATTTTCTCGAGCTCGCCACCGGACATCATGGCGCCGAGCAAGCCCTCACGAAGCTCGATCGGCTTGGGTGCCCGGTGTGGCGCGTCGCTATGTACGCCGAAGCCCGCGGGATCAGTGCGATGACGACGACGATGAAGTCGAACACACCTCGATGGGTGGCTACGCTGGCAGCCATCCAGCTCGCACGGCAGGCGCTTTGTTTCGTTGGGTGGTCGGTGTCGACACGCAGGCGGTAGTGGCCGCCACCCCAGCGCACCGAGATCGCTATGTGGACCTGCTCCGGGCGGCCGCGATCCTGGCTGTCGTAACCGGGCACTACCTGGCCGCGGCGGTGATTGTGCAGGACGGTCGGCTCGGTGGGATCAATGCACTGGAAGTGCTGCCCTGGGCGCGCCCGCTGACCTGGCTGTTCCAAGTGATGCCGGTGTTTTTCTTGGTCGGCGGCTATGCGAACGCGGCGTCGTGGTCAAGCCACCAACGCCGGGGTGGTGCTGGAGTGTCCTGGGTGCGGTCCCGGATGTTTCGCCTGCTGCGGCCGACTGCGGTGTTCGTGGTTGTCCTCGCGGGGGTGGCAGGGCTTGGCCGGGCGGTGGGGCTCGATCCCGACATCGTGGCCGACGCCGCCTGGGTAGCGGCCATCGGACTGTGGTTTCTTGCGGTGTACATCGCCGTGGTGGCCCTCGCCCCAATCGTGATCAGCTGGCAACGCCGCTGGGGGCATGGTAGGACCATCGTGCTACTGGTGGCCTGGGTCGCGGTAGCGGACCTCAGCCGGCTCGTCTTCGAGGTGTCGTACTTCGCGTGGTCTACCTACTTCGTGGCGTGGCTGGTGGTGCACCAACTGGGAGTCGCCTGGCGGGATCAGGTACTTACCGGTAGCCGCTGGACAGCGTGGGTGCTTTTCGGTGGCGGTGTGCTGAGCTTGCTGCTGCTCACCGGCCTTGGCCCATATGCGGTGAGCATGGTCGGCACCGTCGGCGCCGGCTTGGCGACCACAGCGCCCCCTACGCTGGCCTTACTGGCGTTGGCCGCAACTCAGACCGGGCTGATTCTGCTGCTGCGTGACCCAGTCGAGCGGTGGCTGGCCAAGCCTCGGCCGTGGACCGCAGTGGTGGCCATTAACTCGGTGGTGCTCACCATCTATCTCTGGCACATGGTGCCGATCGTCGTCGTGGCGCCGGCCCTGGTCCGGACCGGCGTGCTGCCGCAGTATCCCATCGGCTCAGCAGCGTGGCTGCTTCTTCGGCTTCCCTGGTTACTGTCCCTCGCGATCGTGCTGATCCTGCTGGTTGCGGTGTTTGCCAGGGGGGAACGAACCCGGCGACGCGGTGCGGAAGCCACCCACTTCAACGACTCATCACCGTGGGCCAAGACCCGGCTGGCGGGGGGTGTGCTCCTCTGCCTCGCCGGGCTGACCGGGCTTGCGGCCACCAGCTTTGCCGGCCTTGCGCCCACGGTCGTACCGATCGTTGAGCTGACCGCTCTCGCTACCGGCTTGTTGCTGGTCGGCCTGCGAGTGCCGATCATTGGACGCCTGCGTGTCCGCCGCAGCTGACTCTATGTGGGCCCGGCTGCGCGATGTCGCCGACGCGACGCCGCCCGGGCGTGACCGAGTAGTGGACTCCACCCGCGCAGCCGCCATCCTGGTGGTGATCGCCTGGCACTGGGCCGGGTCGGTGACCCACCGCGACGCCACCGGCACGTTCGTGATGCCCAACCCGATCGCGGACGTCCCCTGCGGCTGGCTGGCCACCTGGTGCTGCAGGTGATG
>JALZCO010000423.1 GCA_030863015.1 Actinomycetota bacterium | reverse complement strand
ATCCGCTGGGCGGCCCAGTCGGAATGAATCTCGGTGGCAGGCACCCCCCAGACCTTCTCGTTGTAGGTCTTGAAGAAGTGCTGGTACAGCCGGTAACCGAAGCGGGCCACAACCCAGCCCTCGAGATGGGACTGGTCGGTTGGCCTATAGATCTGCGCCCATGCGTAGGAGAGCACGCAGCGCGTGGCCTCCATGAGTCCGAGGTTGCGCAGAGCGCGCCATGGACGCAGGGGGTAGTCGTAGTACTTGCCCCGGTAGAGGATCCGCTCTGCCGGGGCCGCAGCAGGAAGTCCCCGTTTGGCAGGATCTCCTGCCACAGGGACTGCACCTGCGGAACCTTGGTGAAGAAGCGATGGCCACCAATGTCGAAGCGCCAACCGTCACGCTCGACGGTGCGGCTGAGCCCGCCAACGACGTCGTCCGCCTCTAGCACGGTCGTGGGTACGCCGTACTTCGTCAGCTGGTACGCGGCGGTGAGACCGGCCGGTCCTGCGCCGATGACCACGATCCTCGGTCCGGATCGCTCGCTATGCGTGGTCAACCTGGGGCTCCTCGCGTGCGGTGACTCCGTCCAATGTCTTCCGGAACCAGTTGATCGTGCGGTGCAGCCCGTCGGTGAGCTCGACGGCGGGCGTCCAGTCGAGTAATCGGCGGGCCAGGGTGATGTCGGGTTGGCGGACGGTCGGGTCGTCTTCTGGTTGGGAGATATAGCTGATGGGGCTGTCCGATCCGACCAGGTCGCGGATCAGCACGGCCAGTTCCTTGATGGAAACCTCGCACGGGTTGCCGATGTTTATCGGGGCCCCGTACGTCGAGTGCAAGAGGCGTAGGCAGCCCTCCACCAGATCGTCGACGTACTGAATTGAGCGCGTCTGGCTGCCGTCCCCGGCCACCGTCAATGGCTCTCCGTGCAGGGCCTGACGGATGAACGTCGGCACGGCCCGCCCGTCACTAGGCCGCATCCGAGGACCGTGGGTGTTGAAGATGCGGGCGATCGCCGTGTCGACGCCCTGCGTGCGGCGGTAGGCCATCGTCAGCGCTTCGCTGAACCGCTTGGCCTCGTCGTAGACGCCCCGGGGGCCGACGGGGTTGACATGGCCCCAATAGCTCTCCGGCTGCGGATGGATCTGCGGGTCCCCGTAGGTCTCCGACGTGGACGCCAGCAGGAAGCGAGCCTTTTTGTCCTTGGCCAGGCCCAGCGTGTGCAGCGTCCCGAGCGATCCGACCTTCAGGGTCTCGATCGGCATGCGCAGGTAGTCGATCGGCGAGGCGGGGGACGCGAAGTGCAGGACCGCATGGACGTCACCCACGACGTGCACGAAGTCGGTAACGTCGGCTCGGATCAGCCGGAATGGACCCATGTCCGCAAGATGCGCGACGTTGCTTGCTGATCCTGTGCAGAAGTTATCCAGGCACAGCACGCTGTAGCCCTCGAAAAGAAGGCGTTCGCATAGATGAGAGCCCAAAAAGCCGACGCCTCCGGTGACGACCGCCCTCGGCCGTGGCACGACCGGCTACCGCGGCGACGTGGAATGCAAGGGCCAGCCGATCCGATGGTGTGGACACGACATCAATACACCTCTTGGGGATCAAGTCCCCCGACGTCTACAAAATCGCCGGACGAAGGACAACTGTTACTAAATTGCTGGGGGACCGCAGAAAGTTGCTGATCAACTACGTTGCGCGAACGTTGCGATCCGACGGATCTTTGGGCAGCGAGCGGCTGCGTTTGCTGTAGTGCGGTGCTTCGCTGCCGGGGGGATCGGCATGGCCATGGTCGTCAACGGCGACGTGCGCGAGGCTCACTGAGCGTCAACCGCAACCGACCGCAACGCAGTCGAGGGCGGCCTCGCGCATGAAGTCTCGGTCGCGTAGTGCGTAGGCAGCAGTGCCCGTATTTCTTGTTGACCAGGTCAAACAGTTCGGACCGAAGTACTCGTGATATCCAGGGATCTGGTGGTTTCCCAGTTCGTCGAGGCTGAATTTTCCATCATTGTATGTAGAGGGTGGCGAATCCAGCAAGTATGACTTCTCACACACGAACCACCACGCATACGGGAACAACCGACATGAATGGCATGCAATCGAGACAGGCAGCTCGGCATGCAACGTACCCGACCGAGCATGACCTGTGGTGCGAGGTGTTGCGCAGCTCCGGGTGGCCGAGGTGGAATCCTCGCGTGGTACGGGCGGGTATGGTTGGGTGGTGTGTGGGCCGGTCGCAGCGCTGATTCGCTGCTCGCTGTTCATGCCGTGGATCGGCGTAGTCGGTGCTGATCGCGTCGGCATCCCAGATAAGCTGGCGCGCAACGCCACGGGTGAATGCTCATCGATGATAGTTCACCAACGAGGTGGCCGTCGCGGATTGTGACGTTCGCGGTGAAGCCGTCCTCATAGTGAGTGCGGATGTTGTGCGCGTGCTGGGCATCGGGGTAACAACGGAGAGCACCCCGTCAGCGCGGTCTTGGGTCCCGATTCGTCACCGCCCGTAGGACCTCGCCGATATCTCCCGTTTGCCAGATACACCCCGAGATTGTTCATTGCGTGGGTCTGTTGCGTCGGTGGAGAGCAAGATCAGGCAGGCTTGGTCGATGCGTCGTCGCTGTCGTCGAGTGTCAGCATCCAGATCCAGCTTCACAGGATTCCGCTTCCCTCCGGATGAGATCACGGTCGCGGTTCGCTGGTACCTGCGCTACGGCCTGTCTTACCGAGACGTCGAGGAACTGCTGGCCGAGCGTGGCATCACCGTCGACCACGTGACCGTGTATCGGTGGGTGCAGCGCGTCACTCCGCTGCTGATCGATGCGGCGCGTCCCTGCCGGCACGCCGCCGGTGATCGCTGGTTTGTGGACGACACGTATGTGAAGGTCTCCGGGCGATGGGTCTATCTGTATCGGGCGATCGACCAGTTCGGCCAGGTCATCGACGTCATGGTCTCCGAGAAACGGGATCTGGAAGCCACCCGCGGGTTCTTCCTCCGTGCCCTGGAGCACGGTCCATCACCGACTGAAGTGACCACCGACCGGGCGCCCGCCTACCCGCGGGTGCTCGATGAGCTGCTGCCCGCCGCCTGTCACGTCATGGATCAGTATGCGATCAACCCGATCGAGGCAGACCATGGCCGTCTGGAATCCCGACTGGGACCCATGCG
>JALZCO010000415.1 GCA_030863015.1 Actinomycetota bacterium | reverse complement strand
GGGCGACCGCCTGGTCGACGGTTGTGTGCATCTTCCAGTTGGCGAGCAGGTACTTCATGGCCGCCTCCCCGCCCATGTCGGGAACCACCGCTGGCCCGTGCCCGGCCGCCGTCAGGACAAAGTGGCGGGCTTGGGCTGTACCCAGCGGCGTTCGATGTCGGCCGTGCGAACGGCGTCGAAGATCGCCTGCACGCGCAGTCCCTCCTCCAGCGATGGCTCGGGCGCAGCGCCCTTCCGGATCGCCGCCCAGAAGTTGCGGGCCACCTGCTTGAACGCCTTGGCGGAGCTTGCGTCGAGCGGGCCCTCGCTTTGCAGCTCCTCACCGGCGCGCCCCCACCAGACCCGCCGATCGCCGTCGAGCCGCACCGTCCCCTCATCGCCGTGGATCTCGATGACATCGCCGCGCCCGTGTCGTGCGGTGGCCACGAGGCTCATCACCCCGAGCCCCCCACCTCGAAACCGCAGGAGCAGGGCATAGGCGTCCTCGGCAGTCACGGGCCGCAGCTCGCCATCATCCGCCCTGCGGACGGGCACGCCGACCTCGGTGGCGGCGGCCACGGCCTCAACGTCGGGAAATATCTCCAGCAACAGGTCGAGATCATGCACCCCGTAGCCCTGGAGTCGTCCGCCCCCTAGCCGGTCGTCGTGCACCCAGGTGTAGGGACGTGAGTCGGGGTCGGCGTGGTCGGACTGGACCAGCGAGACCGACACCATTCGTGGTCGTCCCACGACCTCACGTGCACGATCGATGACCCGCGTGCGGGTTTCCTTCATCCGCAGCTCGTAGTCGACCAGGCCGACCACGCCGGCCGACCGGATTGCCGCCACAATGCGGCGAGCACCCTCAAGGTTGTCGGCCAGGGGTTTCTCACACAGCACGTGCAGCCCTCGCTCGGCGGCGGCGACGGCAAACTGTTCGTGCGTTGCCACGGGAGTGGCGACGTGCACCGCCTCCAGCCCGGGCGCCGATAGCAGCTCGTCGAAATCGGCGGTACCAAGCCCCACGCCGGCCTCCTTGGCCAGTTCCCGGGCGTGCTCCGGCCGCCGCGACCACACCGCCACGGGCTCGAACTCGTCCAGCTCAGCGTAGACGGGTAGGGCGACCTTCCTCCCGTAACCACCACCGGCAATGGCGATCTTGATTGGCTTCTCCACGATGGACCCCTCCAGTCAAGGAACCTACCGCAGAGCTGAACCGGCTGACCGACCTCGCGCAGCCCCATGTGGTCTTCTTCGTGGCGGCAGCTCTGCGCACCTTCGGCGCTGACACGCGGTGTGCCGGCCGTTGCCGAGCGCGGGGACAGGCAGCGTGATCAGCTGAGCGGCAGCGGTCCTGACGTCCTGGATCGGAATGGATTCCGGGGATATCGGGTACGCGGATACCATGGGTGAATTCGACCGTGCTGCACGGCGCTACCTCCTGGACCGGGCACTCGGCGGTCGGCGGACCCGGCGGCCGCATGTTCGGACGCGCCGACACCTGCACGGTCCCCGTCCCCGCGGTCGGTTCGGCTTCTGGGGCCCCGTGCCCTACTACACAACCCGTACCCGCCGAGGATCCGAGATCTCCGCCGGCGGGTGCGGTTGCTGCCTGCCAATCCCACTCATGGGCGCGCTGGGCGCGGTCGGGGCGCTGCGTGCGCTGTGGAGACGAATGCGATGACCGGTACCTCACCCGGCGTGCAGGGCGTCCCAGAACGCCGCGCGCACCGCGCTGGCTCCCCAGGCATTGGGTTCAATGACATTGCAGAACCACAGGTTACGGTTGGCGGGCCTGGGATCACTCTGAGCTGGGTTCCCGGCCCGCAGCCCGTGGCCGAGGAAGTAGCCGTGGATGTCGGCCACTTGCGCCCCATGCTCGGCCGCAACCCCACGCAGCCCGGCGTTGAGCTCGGCCAGAACGTCGACGACTTGCGGCCACGGCGGTAGCCCCACCCGTGAGGCATCGCCGGTGCCGTCACTGGGGTCGTAGACGGTGCCGACGATCACCGGATCACTGCGCCGCCGCACCACGCTGTGCAGCCTGACCAGGGCCTGCCCGACGCGCGTGCGCACCACTGATACAACCTCTCGGGCGCGCCGGGTGTCGCCGTATGCCCCGAGCAGGTCGTTGCCGCCGACGGTGAGCGTGACAACGGTGGGTGCGATGGCGGCCCTCTCCAGCCGCGGAAGCTGCGAATCCAGCAGGGTGCTGGTGGTGCCACCGTCAGTAGCCAGCAGGTGGTAGGACAAGGTGGGATCGAGTGCCGCCAGATCTCGACCATGCCACTGGGGGAAGTCGTCGTCGCGGTTGTGCGCGAGCAGGCTCGCCCCGCCGCGACCCTCGCCGCCGGCATAGTGATCGATGGAGATCGAGTCACCAAGGGCGACATAGACCACTGCCCCATCGTTTTTGTTACTTGGCGCCACTGTGCCAGAAGTCTCCCCTGCACGGTGATCCGAAACAACAAGCCCGCCACATCCGCCAGCGATCGCTGCCCCGGTGGTGAGCAGGAAGGCCCGTCGCCGTAATGGCTGCATGACAAACACCTTGCCCCGGCGAACCCGCCAGCGCTCGTCCACTGCCGACTTCGCAGCCATGTTACGAGGACGCTGTCCCCCGCTGAGGCCAGCAGTCGCCGAAGGAGGAGGCTGTAGCCCCATGGGAGAACTGGAAGAGTTCGTGCTCGCTCGGCTGGCCGAAGACGAGCAGCGACTCGCTGACGGAGAGCTGCCCTACCTTGATGAAGCTGAGCTTCGCGGCAGGCTGCGGATCATCCGTACGGACGACGGCAGAGGTCTCCTACTCGTTTCGGGGCAGGCGCCGCAGCAGGACACTCCCGTTCCATTTCCCGAAAAAGCCGAGTTCATCCGCCGCGAGGTGAACGACCAGAAGGACGAGAACGCGCTGAGACTGCTTGCCTCGGCGTACGAGAACCATTCCACATGGCTCGAGGAGTGGCGAATGGGATGATGTGGACCAGCACCGCAAGGCCGTCGACGCGGACAGGCACGTTTTCGGCAGCGCTAACCGCACCTTTCACGAGATGCGTCGGCGGCAGGTACCGGCACTGACGGAACCGTCATGCCCCGCCCGACACCCACCGCACGGCCTCTTCTGCGATGGCCGGCGGCACCAGATGTGCTCCGTCGAACTCGTGCACCGTAACTGGGTAGGCCGATTCGCGCAGCCACGGAACGATGCGACGGGTGGTGCGCTTGATCGGCAGCACCGCGTCGTCACGTCCGTGGGATACGTACACGGCTGGCCTGCCGACTCGCGGTGCCGGCACGACGAATCCGGGCGAGAAGGCGACAACGTGGGTGAACAGATCGCCGTTGGCCAACCCCAGGGATAGGGCGTAGGAGGCTCCATCTGAGAAGCCGCTGGCGACAAGGCGGCTGGAGTCGACGCGGTAGGAGGCGAAAACCTCAGTCAATGCCCGATCAATGCGCCCGATATCCGGGCCCCAGCTACCACGGATAGCATCCCAAGTCGATCCCTGGGCGGTGGGGGCTAACAGCAACAACCGGTTGGCGTCTGCAAGCGGTAGCAGCGGCGCCAGGCCGGTGCGGGCATTCCCGCCAGCGCCGTGCAGGGTGAGCACCAGCGTCGCGGGAGAGCCCTCATTGAGGCCGGGCGGCACGTGCAGCAGCGCCTGACGGTCGGCCAACCCAAGGTCCAGCGCGCGCAGGCCCGGCTTCGAGTCAGGGGATGGGAGGCTCCGGACGGGGGGCCGGCTAGCCAGCCGGGCAGGACCGCCCTGGGTGTCGCCGCCCGGTTGGGCGAAGCCGTTCAACGGATCCGGTGTTCCTTTCAGGGAAGTCCACCATGCACATCCGCCGATAACCGTTGTGGCAGTCCCCGCGGTTGCGAACAGGAAAGTCCGTCGGTTTAGCCGATGCATGACCCACGCTGCTCCATGCAGTGCGCGCGCATTACGGGTCGCGGGATGACCACGGCGGGCAGGCTCGACTGGCTATTGTGTTCGCAACTGTCCATGCCATCCATCAAACCGTCAGAAGGCGAGGCGGACCCAAGCGAACGTCGACACCAGGCGAGTAATGCGCAACGGGCTGTCCCTCAGGTGCGGGCAGACCGGCGGCGCCGAGGAGGTTCTGATCGAGCTGGTGAATCCGCACGCTCCACAGTGGCCACGTCTGATGCTCCACTGGGACGTTCACTGAGC
>JALZCO010000131.1 GCA_030863015.1 Actinomycetota bacterium | reverse complement strand
CATGACTCGAATCTCCGCAGTCCTGTTCGATGTGGACGGTACGCTCGTCGATACCAACTACGTGCACGCCGTCACCTGGTGGGAGGCGTTCCGCCAATACGGACACCATGTGCCGATGGCACACATTCACCGCGCCATCGGTATGGGCTCGGACAAGCTGCTCGATCACCTGCTGCCGGGTGATCGCGACCGTGCGGTTGATGACGAGATGCGATCCGCACACACCGCTCTCTACGCCCCCTACTGGCCGCGTTTGCGAGCTTTCGACGGCGCCGCGAACCTGCTGCGAGCGTGCGCCGATCGGGGCCTGCGGGTGGTGCTGGCAAGCTCTGCCAACGAACGTGAAATGCGCGCACTGCGCGATGCGCTGGATGCTGAGGACGTTGTCGCCACGGCGACCTCCTCCGGTGACGCGGAGCAGAGCAAGCCAGCGCCTGACATCGTGCAAGTCGCGTTGGAGCGCGGCGAGGTGACCCCCGATGCGGCGGTCTTCGTCGGCGACACCGTGTGGGACGTGCAGGCGTGCAAGAAGGTCGGACTCGAGTGCATCGCTGTTCTCACCGGTGGGACCAGCCGCGAGGAACTGCGTGAAGCAGGCGCGATGGAGGTGTATCAGGACCCCACCGAGTTACTCGAATCCCTGCCGGACAGCCTCATCGCCCGATGAACTGATAAGGGCCCGGACCCTTGATCCCCGAAGGACCACGGACAGTGCTTCGTGTACCTTGCGTTGGACGAACTGAGCGGTCGCCAAACGCGCTTGCCGAAGGGGAGAGGACACATGAAGCGGCTTGTGGCCATGGCCACCCTGCTTGTGTTGTCAACGGCAGGTTGTACATCCTCCCCGCAGAATTCACTGGGAGAAGAACCACGTCCAGGCCAACCCCTTCCCTTTCGCGTGCTGGCCACCGGTTTGGCTGACCCGTGGGAAATCACCTGGGGTCCCGATGGGTTTCTCTGGGTTACGGAAAAGGCTGGCAAGAAAGTGACCCGAGTGAACCCGGCGGATGGATCGAAGATCACCGCGTTGACCATCGCCGACGCGTATGCCAGCGACAGTCAGGACGGCCTGCTCGGTATGGCATTTCAGCCGAACTTCCTCGAGAGAGGCGAGAGCAGTGGCGTCTACATCGCATATACCTACGATGTGTCGCCTAACGCTGCGGTCGACCGGCGTTTAAAAATAGTTCGCTACACCTACGATCCAGCGGCACAGGTGCTGGGCAATCCGACTGACGTGATCTCGGGGCTGCCGGCCAGTACGGACCACAATTCTGGACGGCTGCTGCTCGGTCCTGATCATAAGTTGTATTATTCAATTGGTGACCAGGGTAACAATCAGTTCAGACGTTTCTGTGATCTAATCCGGGCTCAAGATCTCCCTACTGCCGAGGACGTCGCTGCGCAAAATTGGGCCACCTACGTCGGGAAGATCCTCAGACTCAACCTCGACGGCAGTATCCCACCGGATAACCCGGTGATCAACGGAGTGCGGAGTCATATCTACTCATATGGTCATCGAAACCCGCAGGCTCTTGTCTTCGGGCCAGAGCAGCGCCTCTTTTCGGCCGAACACGGACCCAAGGCTGATGACGAGATCAATCTGATTCAGGCAGGTAAGAACTATGGCTGGCCGCATGTTTCCGGTTTCAGGGACGACCAAGCCTATTCGTACGCGAACTGGTCGGCATCGACCACGCCGCCGTGTTCCAGCTTGAGGTACAACAACTTCGCTTCTCCGCCATCGGTCCCTCAGCAAAGGGAGACCGCATGGAACAGCCCGGACTATGTCGAGCCGCTGAAGACGCTGTACACCGTCGCGGACGGACACAACTTCCGGGATCCAGCGTGCGGTGAGCAGTCCTACATCTGCTGGCCGTCGATCGCGCCGTCCAGCATAGATTACTTGCCCCCTGACAAGGGCGGGTTGGAGCCATGTCGAAACTCTCTGCTGGTGACGAGCTTGAAAAACGGCGCGCTCTATTGCTTCAGGCTCACGCAGGATGGCGGCTCGGTTCAGGGCGATATCACCCAGTTCTTCAAGACCACAAACCGCTATCGAGATCTCGTGCTGAGCCCGGACAATCGTACCCTTTACATCGTCACTGACAGCGCTGGTCGGGCCGGACCCCAGTCCGGACCTCCGACTGACAAGCTGGACAATCCCGGGGCGATATTGGAATTCTCGTTCGTGAATTAGGAAGCTACCGGACGAAGTCGCAAGGGCCGGCTCAGGTCGCCGGCGGGACCTCCATATGACCCAGCTGGACGAGGATCGTCATCTGGTCATAGTATAAACTTCCACTGATGATCTGACCTGCCGCGTTGAACCGCACGATCTCACAGAATGGTGTGGATATTCGGCGCCCGGTGCGCGGCATCGGTCCGAATGCGCCGTCGTTGGTCCCGGCTGCAGTGAACTGCGCGATCGCATGGTCACCGGCGTCGATGTAGCAGGCCTCGGTGATTGCAGCGTCGGAGAACGCCGCTACCCATTTCACCTTGAGGTAGTCCACTAACTCCTGTGGACTCTTGACCGTGACTCCGCGCGCTTGATCGGTGTATTCGGCGTTGGCGGCAAAATTCTGGCTGAGCACCGTCCAGTCACGGCGGTTGAACGCTTCGTGTGCGGACCGATACTTGTCGACGTTGCTCATAGTTTCCACTCCGCCTCTGCCCGATGTTCCGCGCTAAGAGCACGGTACGCTGCGCTCGGGGCGGCCGGGAGATGTCGGAACGCTACTGCAGGTAATGGAACAGCCGGCGGGGCTATCCGCGCGCGATGTAAAGGTCCCGAAGCAACCCCGTCTCGAGCTCCATGTCCGAGACCCGGGCCTTGACGACGTCACCAATGCTGACCAGACCGACCAGTTCGCCCCGGTGGATCACTGGCAGGTGACGGTAGCGCGAGGCGGTCATCTGCTGCATGAGCCGCGCTATGCTGTCCTGCGGTGCGCAGACCGGGACGTTGCGGGACATGACATCGGACACCCGCATGGTCAACAGTTTGGCACCGTACTTGCCGAGATTACGTATGATGTCACGTTCAGTGAGTGTGCCAGCGATCGGCCGCTGACCTTCGTCGCCGCAAATGACCAAGGCCCCGATTTGAGGGGGCCCGTTG
>JALZCO010000407.1 GCA_030863015.1 Actinomycetota bacterium | reverse complement strand
TGGTGTTGGAGTGCACCCAGCGTGCCGGCAGCGAACAGGACGGCGTTCGCGTCGTACGCAGGGGGCAGGTCCCGATGCGCGCGGACTTAGTCGAGCTGTTCGAGCTCGACGAGTTGAAGAAGTACTTCACCGCCGAGGAGCTCCCGGGAGGGGCGAACTGACATGGGTTACCAGCAACGCTTTCAGGTGTGGCGTGGCGACACCGACGGCGGCGGCCTGGTCGACTTTGACGTAGAGGTCAATGAGGGAGAGGTGGTCCTTGATGTGATCCACCGCCTGCAGGCCACCCAGGCCCCCGACCTCGCGGTGCGGTGGAACTGCAAGGCAGGCAAGTGCGGATCGTGCAGCGCCGAAATCAACGGCCGACCGCGCCTGCTGTGCATGACGCGGATGTCTACGTTACCGCCACAGCAGCCGGTGACAGTCACCCCGATGCGGACGTTCCCGGTTATTCGTGATCTCGTCACCGACGTCTCGTACAACTATCAGAAGGCACGTGAGATTCGCGCTTTCATGCCGCCCAAAGGGGTGCAACCGGGCGAGTACCGAATGCAGCAAATAGACGTGGAACGTTCACAGGAATTCCGCAAGTGCATCGAGTGCTTCCTGTGCCAGAACACCTGCCACGTGATCCGCGATCACGAGGAGAACAAGGAAAACTTCTCCGGGCCACGTTTCCTCATGCGGATCGCCGAACTGGACATGCACCCGCTGGATGCTGCTGATGAGGAGGGCGTAGATCGTAAAAAAGCTGCGCAGGACGAGCACGGCCTTGGTCTATGCAACATCACCAAGTGCTGCACCGAGGTCTGCCCGGAGCACATCAAAATCACGGACAATGCCTTGATCCCGATGAAGGAGCGGGTCGTCGACGTCCGCTTCGACCCGCTGACCCGGCTGCTGCGGCGCAACCGGGGATAGATCAGCGCAGCGCTGGCGGGCCGGGCACCGGAGTGCCGAGGTACTCGGCGTAGAGACGGCCCCAGGTACCGTCGTCGATTGCCTGCCGCAGCACTGCGGTGATCCGCTCGCGGAGCTGTTGGTCGCCCTGCGGCAAGCCAATGCCGTACTCGGTGACGCCCAGTGGCCCGCCGACCATTCGCAGCGTGCCCGGTGCCTTCGCCAACACAGCTGCTACCGCGGCTTGGTCACCTGCGATCGCCGCGACACGATCCTCAAGCAGATTCACGCAGGACTCCAGCGTCGCCCGGGTCTGCACACCTACGCCATGGGCTTCCAGCGCGGCCGCGGCCGGGGAGGCGGTTTGCACGCATACCTGCCCGGGACCGATCGAATCCAGGCCAGTCACCGGGCTGCTCACGGGCACGGCCAACCGCAACGGGCGTGTCAGGTAAGGACCCGCTATACCCACCTCGTCGATTCGTTGTCGGGTGATCTCGTAACCGCCGAGCACGAGGTCTGCTTCTCCACGGGCGACAGCGGCCTCCCGGCTGCCGGCGGTCAGAGGTTTGAAAGTGGTGGCGGCGGGATCCACTCCTAGGTCACGTGCGATGAGGCCGAGCAGGGCGATGTCAAAGCCGGTGTAGGCGCTTGAGCCTGGCGAGCGCTGCGCGAGTCCGGGTGCTTCCTGGATCGCCACAATGAGTTTGCCGCGCTGGGTGATCCGATCGAGGGTCGCCGATCCGCTGCTCGCCGGGCGTTGTGGTGAAACGGTGTCGAAGGGGTTACCGGCCACTGGGACTGGGTGATCGCGGAACACGTCGACGACCCGATCCAGTACCCACAGCGCTGCGACCCCGAGCAACAGAAGCAACAGGAGCATGCAACCTCTGCGGCGCGGCCGCAGCCATCGACGCCCGCGCAAGGCAGGCAGCATCCGGGGCCGGCTACCGGGCGACGGTTTCGACCCGACCGGCAGTTCCCGCGCCGCACGCGGGTCGACGTCAGGCATCGCCCACCGAACCCATCGTTATCAGTTGCCTGCGCATCGCAACGACTCTAGGCGTTGAGGCCCGCGGTGACGCCGCGCCCGTCCACAGCCGGCAGCTGCTGACCGTTGCGCCGCCGGCGTCGGTTGCGGCGTTCCAGGTAGCCGGCCAACGATGACAACGCTATGCACAGCGTGATGTACACCCCACCTATCACGAGTGCAGTGGGGATGATCGGGCGTTCGAACTCGGCGAGACTGCCGAGGTAACGGGCCTGGAACAGGAGTTCCTGATAGGTGATGAGGAAACCCAACGCGGTGTCCTTCAGCAGAACCACCAGCTGACTCACGATCGTCGGCAGCATGGCCCGCACTGCCTGAGGCAATAGCACTGCTCGCATCACCTGGTTGTGGCGTAGCCCCAAGGCATTCGCCGCCTCGCGCTGGCCGCGCGGCACTGACAGCACGCCAGCCCTGAACACCTCAGCGAGCACCGAACCGTTGTAGAGCGTCAGGGCCACGACGAGGGACCAGAAAACTCCCAGCTGAAGTCCCGCCTGTGGCGCCGCGTAGTACAAAAAGAAGATCATGATAACGAGCGGAATGGCCCGGAAGAACTCCACGACTGCGAAGGCCAGCGAACGCAACCACGCGTGTTCAGACAGCCTGGCGACCGCGAAGAGCAAGCCGAACACAAGGGCAAGCAGCCCTCCGACGACAAAGGCTCGCAGGGTGGCGCCGAGGGCGTCGAGCAGCCGCCACTGAAGATTCTCGTAGAGCAGCCACTCCCATTTGGTGGCCTCGAACTGCCCAGTCACCCAGAAGCGGTAGGCAATGAAGCCGACCAGCGCAATAACGCCGAAGGTGGCCAGCACGCCGAACACCATGTTCCGGGCCTGAGCCCTGGGTCCAGGAACGTCATAAAGCACCGAACTCATCGGGCCACGCTCCACCGCTTCTCCAGGGTTCGCTGCGTGGCGGTGAGCGGAATGATCAGGATTGCGAAACCGATCGCCACCCACAGCATGCCGATGAGCAGTGGCGCGCCACGCTCAGACAGCGCTGGAGTGATCTGGCCTGCCTCAGCCACCGCGAACCCTGCTGCGATCGTCGTGTTCTTGAGCAACGCGATCAGCACGCTGGTCATCGGTGGCACCACGGATCTGATGGCCTGCGGGACGACGATGTCAATCAGAGTCTGGGTGAACGTGAAACCGAGCGCCCGCGATGCTTCGGACTGCCCCACGTCAACGGTATTAATGCCGGATCGTACGACCTCGCACACGAATGCTGCGGTATAGGCGATTAAGGCGAGCACGGCCCTGGTGAAGAAGGAGACGTCCACGAGGTCCAGGCGAGGATAGGCGAACGCGAAAAAGAAGAAGACCAGCGTCAGTGGCATATTTCGAAAGGCCAGGACATACCCGGCGCCCAGCAAGCGCAGCACCGGCACCGGACTGACGCGCATTCCTGCCAGCAGCGTCCCTAGCGCAAGCGCGCCGATTGCAGCGAAGATGAAGAGGAGTACCGTGTTCTGGAATCCGGTGATGAACAGGTCGCGGTTGTCGACGAGCAGTTCGATCACGCAGTGTTCCTCTCGGCGCTGCCCACCATGAGAATATGGTTAGTACCGATCGACGGCTGGCGGTGTCGCGTCCGAAGCGGACTCACCGAGCGTCCCGCGGTAGATCTGCTGCCAGGTGCCGTCTTTGGTGGCAGCTTCGAGGATGTCATTGACTTTGGCGCGCAAGGCGTCGTCTGTACGCAGCAAACCCACGCCGTAGGGCTCCTGGGAGAACGGCGCACCCACCACCTTGAGACGTTCGGGATCCTGTGCCGCATAACCCTGAAGGATGGCATCGTCGGTAGTCACGGCATCGACTTGGCCGGCGAGTAATTGGTCCACGCACTGGGAGTAGTTCTGGAACTCGACGACCTGGTCGGTGAGGTGTTGCTCGCGGATCCGACGAATGGGGGTGGATCCGGTGGCCGAGCACACCCGCTTGCCCACGAGCGTGTCCGGTCCGGTAATTGAATTGTCATTGGATCTGACCAGCAGGTCCTGACCCGCGACGAAATAGGGGCCGGCGAAGGAGATCTGTTCCTTACGGGCGTCATTGATCGTATAGGTGCCGACGTAGTAGTCGACCTGCCCGTTGATGATCGCCTGCTCGCGGGCCGCGGACGGGATCGCCACATAATCGATCTTGGTTTCTGGATCGAACCCCAGTTTGGCCGCGATGAGCCGGGAAATCTCGATGTCGAAACCCTCGTACCTGTTGGTCGTCGGGTTGAGGTAGCCCAGGCCGGGCTGGTCGTTCTTGACGCCGATGATGACGGTGCCGCGCTGAGTCATCCGATCAAAGGTGGGCGAACCGGTGACAGTGACATTCTGTGCCACGCTGGGTGCCGGAACTTCGGTGCCGGTCGCTGCCGGGGACGTCTCCCGGCCGCAGCCGATCAGTATGAGGCTGCTGACCAACAGACCGACCGCCATGTCGCGCAGCTTCATGTGCTACTCCATCCGGTAGTGCGAGGCAGGCTTTGGTTGACGCCGATGATCGGATATCAATGCGTCAGGATCTTGCCGAGAAAGTCCTTGGCGCGAACCGAGCGTGGTGCGGTGAAGAACTGCTCGGCCGCCGCGTTCTCGACGATCTCGCCGTCGGACATGAACACCACCCGGTGCGCAGCGCGGCGGGCGAAACCCATTTCGTGCGTGATCACCAGCATGGTCATGCCTTCGCGGGCCAGCGAGGTCATGACGTCAAGCACCTCCTGGACCATCTCTGGGTCAAGTGCCGAGGTCGGCTCGTCGAAGAGCATCACCTTGGGGCGCATCGCGAGCGCGCGAGCGATCGCAGCTCGCTGCTGCTGGCCGCCGGACAGCTGCGCCGGGTATTTGTCGGCCTGGTCAGTGATCCCGACTCTCTCGATCAACCGCATCGCGTCCTCATGCGCCCTCCGCTTACTGATCCGGCGTACGCGCACCGGAGCGAGCTGCACGTTCTCCGCGATGGTCTTGTGAGCAAAAAGGTTGAACTGCTGAAAGACCATCCCGACATCGGCTCGCAGCCGGGCAAGCGCCCGACCCTCCGCAGGAAGCGGCGCCCCGTCAACCTCGATACGGCCCCCGTCGATCGGCTCCAATCGGTTGATCGTGCGGCACAGCGTCGACTTGCCGGACCCAGATGGTCCCAGTACCACGACAACCTCGCCGCGGGCCACGTCCAGGTTGATGTCGCGCAGCACGTGCAGAGATCCGAAATATTTGTCCACTCCCGACATCCGGATCATCGGCGGGTCGGCTGTCGCGGGCGAACTCATCCAGTCCTCCGGGTGCGGGAGCATTGCGTTATCCCTACCCGACCGGGTGTGGGACGCAGACTGCAACTTTGTCACGAATCGCCCATGGTGGTACATCCCTGGCCCACCGTTGATGATCCGGGCAGCCCGAGGGGAAGTTTGGGTCGGCTCTACCCTGGAGGGGGCCCGACTTTTCGACGGGTCATATCCGGACCCATACCAGCGCGCGGGCCGGCACGGCACGGACGCACCCAGCGTGGGCCCACAACAGCACGGGCACAGAGGAGTGATCTATCGATGACGGCCAGCACCGAGCATCGCCCACGCAGCTACCGCGTGCGCACCTACGGCTGCCAGATGAATGTGCACGACTCCGAACGGTTGGCCGGGCTCCTTGAAGCGGCCGGATACGTCCTCGCTGGGCGGGATGACATCCCCGATGTGGTCGTGCTCAACACCTGCGCGGTTCGCGAGAACGCCGATAACCGGCTCTACGGCAACCTCGGTCAGCTACGCCCGGTTAAGCGTGAGCATCCTGGGATGCAGATCGCCGTCGGTGGCTGCCTGGCGCAGAAGGACCGTGGCGAGATCACCCGCCGGGCGCCCTGGGTCGACGTGGTGTTCGGTACCCACAACATCGGTGCGCTACCGGTGTTGCTGGATCGCGCCCGGCACAACGGGATTGCCCAAGTCGAGATTGCAGAGTCGCTAGAGGTGTTCCCTTCCGCGTTACCCGCGAAGCGAGACTCGGCGCACTCGGCCTGGGTGTCGATCTCGGTCGGCTGCAACAACACCTGTACGTTTTGCATCGTGCCCGCGCTGCGCGGCAAGGAGGTTGACCGCCGGCCCGGTGAGGTGCTTGCGGAGGTCGAGGCCCTGGTGGCCGAGGGTGTGCTCGAGGTGACCCTGCTCGGCCAGAACGTCAATGCCTATGGGGTCGGGTTCGGTGACCGGCGCGCCTTCGGTGATTTGCTGCGCGCCTGCGGACGGATCGATGGCCTGGAACGGGTGCGCTTTACCTCGCCGCACCCACGGGACTTCACCCCCGATGTCATCGAGGCGATGGCCGAGACCTCGAATGTCTGCCACCAGCTGCACATGCCGCTACAGTCCGGTTCGGACGCGGTGCTGCGGGCGATGCGCCGCTCTTACCGGGCGCTGCGTTACCTTGCGATCGTCGACCAGGTGCGGGCGGCGATGCCCGATGCGGCACTGTCGACCGACATCATCGTCGGTTTTCCCGGCGAGACCGAAGCTGATTTCCAGGCCACCCTGGACGTGGTGCGCGCGGCGCGCTTCAGCCAGGCCTTCACGTTCCAATACTCACCGCGGCCAGGCACGCCGGCTGCGGACATGGCTGATCAAGTGCCTAAGGCGGTTGTTCAGGACCGATACGAGCGGCTCATCGCGTTACAGGAGGAGATCTCCTGGGAGCTCAACCGCGGCCTGGTCGGCAGCGAGGTGGAGGTACTGGTCTCCGAGGGTGAGGGTCGCAAGGACGGGGTGACCCGGAGGATGAGCGGGCGGGGCAGGGACGGGCGGCTGGTGCATTTCGATCCAGGCGAGCTCGAGGTCCGGCCCGGGGACGTGGTGCGCACCGAGATCACTTATGGGGCGCCGCACCACCTGGTGTCCGATCTACCGTTGCGGGGGCACCGGCAGACCACTGCGGGCGAGGCTTGGGCAGCCGGTCGCCGCCCGACCACGCCGGGAGTGGCACTCGGCTTGCCCTCGTTCGGTCGCCCAACATGACCCTCTTCCCGAGCTGTGTGAAGGCGGCATTGTGACCGACGATCCGGATGGCATCGCCGAGCTGCGCGCCGAGATCGACGCAGTAGAACGCTCGGCGCTGCGCCATGTGGACCCTGGTGCCCGCGCGGCCGTGATCGCAGGGGCGATCATGGTACTGCTGCTGGCAATCACGCTGCCGTGGGTCGGTGACGCCAGCGGCTGGGACGTGTTGCGCGGCACTGCCAACCCGCGTGATCGTGTCGGGCTGCTGCCGCGGCTGTTCGGTGCAGTCGCACTCGGTTTCGGGGTCATTCTGTCAGTGCTGGCGCTCGTCACCCGGCGCTGGGGCCTGGTCTGGGCCAGTGCGCTGGGCTGTACCTACTGTGCGCTGGACGGGGTATGGGCGATCTGGTCCCGGCAGACCGTGAACGGCCCAGACGGCCCGGGCCCAGGCGTCGGGATGATGTTGGCCGTTGTCGCTGTGCTGGTACTCGCCGTGCAGTGGTTGTGGCTCGCGTTATCCCGCCGGTAACCCGATCGGCCGGTTCACCGGCTGGTGACTGCCTGTTCGGCGGCGGCCAGCCATTCCCGCCACTGGTCGGCCTGAGCCTGCGCCGCCGTGGCGCGGCGCGCGTCCCCGGCGGCACGGGCCTTCGCCGCCTGCGCCTCGAACTGCTCCAGCCGCTCCCGGAACTGAGCCACCCTGGCTTGAGCCTCCGGGTCGGTGTGCCGCCAGTGTGCGTTGGTGGCCGAGCGGACCCGCTCCTCGGCGGCTCGTAGTCGGGATTCGAACTCCCTGATCCGTTCCCGCGGGACCTTACCCACGGTCTCCCAGCGCTCCTGAATAGCTCGCAGCTGCGCTCGGGCTGCCTCGATGTCCGTGAGGTCGAGCCGCTCTGCGGCAGCGATCAGCTCCTCCTTGCGCTGTATGTTGTGCTCGAACTCCGAGCCTCGCGCGGAGAAGGTGGCGGAGCGACGGCTGAAGAATCGCTCCTGGGCAGTGCGAAACCGCTGCCATAGGGCGTCGTCTGCTTCTTTCGAGGCGCGCCCAGCCGCCTTCCACTCCGCCATCAGGTTCCGGA
>JALZCO010000400.1 GCA_030863015.1 Actinomycetota bacterium | reverse complement strand
CGGCGACCTCCCGGTCCTGCTTTCCCGCAGTGACTTTCTCTTTTTGTGCCTGCCGCTGAACGAGCAGACCCGGGAAATCATCGACGCCCACGCGCTGGCCCTGCTTCCCGATCAAGCCTGCGTGATCAACGCGGGCCGCAGCGGACTACTCGATCATGAAGCGCTACTGGAGGCCGTCGCCGACGGTCGTCTGATCGGCGCGGGACTCGACGTGTTCGATCAGGAGCCCCTCGACCCCCGGGCATCGTTGCTCACCCGCGCCGACATCGTCGCCACCCCCCACATAGCCGGCGTGACCGATGCCGCCTACCAAGGAGTAGCCACCCGAGTGGCGGACAACATTCGACGCCTGCTCGCGGGCGAGACTCTCCATGACTGCGTGAACCATCCGGATATCGCCAGCTAGATCAGGCGTGACTAGCCCTGGGATCAGCGCCACCACCGGTGCCTTTGAGAGCGCCGCCCACCGCGGTGAGGCCCCGAGGTTGCGCCGAGGCCGCCGCTGCCGTTGCCGCTCCCGGCGCTGAACAGGGACAGGACCGTACGCGCGGGGAGAAGCTCCATGCCCTGGCCGTCATCTCAGCAAGCTGAGTGCGTCAGACATCCGAATCATTATCGCAGTGGCCCCCAGCGGACCGGAACAGGTCATGGATCGAATCGCCAATCGACTTATTCACACCATGTCCAGAAGGAGGTCGCATGAGAACATGCAGTCACCCTTAACTCCCCGCGTTGTTACTTAGCTGTGAAGCTGCTCCGACTACCTGGTCATCGGTGAAGGGTTACGCAGTTGTGGCGACAACGAGTACTTACCAAGCATATCTTCTATATTTGCTGGGGTGCCGACCAATCCGCCGGAAACGCCCGTCGAACTTGTCCTGCCGGGCCTGATCCATCGTCGCACCGGTCAGCATGTCGGGGACCAGGCGTCGTCGTAGGCGTGGTAGTTGACGGTCTCCTGCAGCGTGGGAACTCTGTCGGTCTGGAGGCATGGGAAGCCTGCTGGCCTATGCAACGTCCACCGAGACCGGGCATCTCGGAGTCTCCGTACCCCCTGTTAACGAACTAAGTAATCGCGCCTCGATCGAGTAGGTACTAATACGCCCTCCGGGTCATGGGCGAGGCACCTAGCACCCATGTCTCACTTAGTGTTACGATTGCCCGGTCCGTAGCCCTGAATGAGGGGGCCGTAAGCGATGGGCAAGGGGGGCCTGGCCGTGCTGGACGCATTCATGTTCTACCTCAATTTTTCATCAGCTCGACGTCAGCCGTAGCTCACGGCGCTTTTGCCATGGACAGGGTCAGCATCAGGTCGATCTGGTACTTCGCATGTCGACGGCAACCATGCCCGGTCAACAAAGGAGATAAATGGAGTTGATCACCGAGTTGTGAGTACCCGCGCAACTCTGCCGAGGCTCAAGGTGAGGGCACCAGGCGTGGACCACTGAGCTTGACCGCGTACGGGGGGCGGTACGGAGGATGAGCAGGCTGCAAAATCGTGAGCTGGTTTTGGGCATCACGCCTTTCGAGGAGCCCAACGCCCATCTCGCAGCGGCGCTCGCGCGAGCCGGCGCGGTGGGCGTCCTTGACCTGGGTCGCGACGCCGGGCGGGCGCGCGCCGCACTCGCGGATGTCTGCCGATGGTGGCACGGTCGCTTCGCGGTCCGGGCGCCGGAGAAGTGTCCGCTGTCGCCGGCCGACCTACCGGAACAGGTGGACGCGGTCGTACATGGGGCGGGTTCGCAGTGGCCGTCTGTGCCCGGGCGGCGCGCGTTCATTGAGGTTGTCTCGGTGGCACAGGCTCATGCAGCAGTCCAAGCCGGGGCCTACGGGCTGATCGCCAAGGGTGCCGAGGCCGGCGGCCGGGTCGGCGCCACGACGACGTTCGTGCTACTGCAGCAGCTCCTGGCCGACCCACAGATCGGCGTGCCGATCTGGGCCGCTGGCGGGATCGGGCCACACACAGCGGCGGCGGCGGTGGCTGGCGGCGCGGCCGGGGTGGTGCTGGACACGCAACTGGCGTTGGTGGCCGAGGCCGATTTGCCAGCTGAAGTGGCTGCGGCGATCCGGGCGATGGACGGTACCGAGACCGCGATCATCGGCAGTCACCGGCTCTACACCCGCCCGGACCTGCCGACCGTGAACCCCGATACGGTCGCGGCCCGATTGGGCGCCCGGGATCTGCGGGCGCTGCCAGCAGGCCAAGATGGCGCGCTGGCCGCTCCGCTGGCGCGCCGATATGTGACCGCAAGCGGTGTTGTGACGGCCGTCCGCGCTGCAGTCATCGATCAGCTGCGCAGCGCCCAGCGACACGCTGCCCAGGGCATACGGCTGCTCGTCGTACAGGGCCCGATGACCCGCGTCAGCGACCAGGCCGGATTCGCCGCGGCAGTGGCGAAGGCGGGTGGGTTGCCGTTCCTGGCTTTGGCACTGAGCAGCGGCGAGCAGGCGCGACTCATGCTGGAGCAGACTGCCGCCCAGTTGGGAACGCGGCCATGGGGGGTGGGCATTCTCGGATTCGTCCCACCGGAGATCCGCGAGGCGCAGCTAGCCGCGGTGCATGAGGTGCGACCGCCGTACGCACTGATCGCCGGTGGCCGACCGGCGCAGGCGGCGCCCCTGGAGGCCGCCGGGATCGAGACGTTCGTGCACGTGCCCTCGCCCGGCCTGCTGGACCGTTTCCTGGCCGAGGGTGCCCGGCGGTTCGTGTTCGAGGGCCGGGAATGCGGCGGACACGTCGGACCGCGGGCCAGCTTCCCGCTGTGGGAAACCCAGGTCCAGCAGTTGCTCGAGTATGACGACGCGCACGGAGATGCCAGCCAGCTTCAAGTGTTGTTCGCCGGCGGCATCCACGACGAGCGTTCGGCGGCCATGGTCGCCGCGCTGGCCGCGCCCTTGGTGGAGCGAGGCGTCAGGATCGGGGTGTTGATGGGTACCGCGTACCTCTTCACGCAGCAGGCGGTGACGGCCGGGGCCATCCGGCCGGGATTCCAGCAGGCCGCCCTGGCCTGCGAGCGCACCGTGCTGCTGGAGACCGCCCCTGGCCATGCGACCCGTTGCGCGGACTCACCGTATGTGCGCACTTTCACCGAGACCCAATCCCGGTTGGTTGCCGACGGGCTGCCGCGCGACCAGATGTGGGCCCAGCTGGAGCGACTCAACTTGGGCCGGCTGCGGATCGCCAGTAAGGGGCTACGCCGCGACGGCGACGCGCTGGTCGCGGTAGACGAACAGGCCCAGCACCACGACGGCATGGTCATGCTCGGCGAGGTGGCCACGCTACGCTGCGCGACCACGACGATCGAGACACTGCACACCCAGGTCACCGACGGCGCTGCCAGCTTCCTGGCCGGCAGGATCGCCGAGCTGGACGTCGAGTTGACCAACGATGACCGCCAAGCCCAGGCACCGCAGGCCCAGCCACTGGACGTGGCAATCGTCGGCATGGCTGGGGTGTTCCCGGGTGCCGGGGACCTGGCCAGTTACTGGGCCAACGTGCTGGCCGGAGTGGATTCGGTCACTGAAGTGGCCGCCGACCGGTGGGATCCGGCCGTGTACAGCGAGCCCGCGAGGTGGGGGGGGTTCCTGCCGGATATCCCGTTCGACGCGCTGGCTTACGGTATTCCGCCGACCGCGTTGGCCAGCATCGAACCGGTTCAACTGCTGGCGCTGGAGGTGGCCGCCCGGGCGCTGGACGACGCCGGGTATGCACAGCGGGACTTCGACCGGGAGCACACGTCGGTGATCTTCGGTGCTGAGGCGGGCACTGACCTGGCCAACGCGTATGGGTTCCGTTCGCTCTACCCGGCCTACCACGGGACACTGCCGCCTGGGCTGGACGAGCAGCTACCGAAGCTGACCGAGGACTCCTTTCCTGGGGTGCTGGCCAACGTGATCGCCGGCCGGATTGCCAACCGGCTGGATCTCGGTGGCGCCAACTACACGGTGGACGCCGCCTGCGCCTCTGCGCTGGCTGCCATAGACCTGGCCTGCAAGGATCTACGGGCAGGCACCATCACTATGG
>JALZCO010000390.1 GCA_030863015.1 Actinomycetota bacterium | reverse complement strand
GGCATGTCCGGCGCACAGAATTTCAAAGGGTCTTCTCGTAAAGGCGGCCGTCATCGACAGCAAATCGGCTCCAGGACTGATGCCACCCAGTCGGTAAATCACTGCCGGTCCGCGGGTAGTCGTCGCCATAGTGCTCGCGGGTTGCCACCCATGAGCTGCGTGCGCGTTGTCGCGGTCTGATCAACCTGAATCGTGTGACCTCGAAGGTGGCCTTCACCTAGTCCAGGGCGTGAGTAGGCCAGCGCCCGCCCAACCGTGGAGATCAACCAGGCAAAGGTGTGGCCACTTTCCTGCAGCTGAGCCGCCCGACGGGCCATGTCAGTGCATTTCCTCTGGCGCGTCAGCCACAGTCATTCCCCCTAGAACTCCTTTCGGTCTACATCATTTGGTGTAGTGGGACTGCATCACCTGAGGTACTCAGGATATGGACTGTGGGAATGATGATCAGCGTTCGGAATCCTGGATAGACTCCCCGAGCCAAGTCGCTCCCGCAGCCGGCGGGGCTCTTGTTGCCCCTCTCGTCAGACCAGAATCACGTAGCCAGCAACCGGTCTTTGCCACGAAATCATTCACCACGGTGGCTATTGATGCGTTACCGCAAGCTCAGCGACCAGGCGGTCGCAGTCGCTGTCGCGTTGGGTGAGCTCGACGTGCGCCTCGACGATCGGGTGCTGATCATGCTGCCCGACGGTCCCGACTTCGTCGAGGCCTTCGCCGGGGTGATGCAACAGGGCGCAGTGCCACTTCCAGCGAATCCGCTGCTACCAGCACACGACATCGCGGCAGTCGCCGCCGAGGCAGGTGCCCGGCTGGTGCTGACCGCGGTTGACCGGATCCATGCGTTGGCTGACTTAGACGCCGAGCCACCGGTATTGGTCGATGGACCACGGGGGCTCTGGGCAGCCGTGCTGCGACTGCGCTAAGTGAGCAGTTCGCAGGACCCCGATTTGAGGGCTGAGCGAACGGCCACCACGACAGCGTCCAGCCGATTGTTCAGGGGCTTCGAATGGCCCTCGTGTAAATTCCGCAGGCTGGCTTGGCGTGGAGAGCTGAGCGCGCCCCGGACTGCGGCGATGCCACCCACGGTTGCGGCGTGGTGCGGATCGTGGTGCGAAATGTCATGCCGCAAGGCCTACAATGCGACGCGGTGCGAACAGGGATCACCTGTAGTCGCTGCTAGAAGCCCCTGCTATGGCTGTCGCAGCTCTTCCTAAACCGTGTGTCGCAGGTTCGAATCCTGCCGGGGGCGTCAAGCCAGAGCTATAAACTGGCCCTGAGCCGTGGCAGACATCGCGTGGTCCCCCCAGCACCTCGACACGCACCCAGCCACCTGCAGCACCGTGTCGACAGCCTTTACTGAGATTGTCTCGCCATTTGACGGCACATCTACGGCGCCGAGCCTGCACGTCGGCAGCTAACGCAACAACCTGCCTTTCCGTCCGTTCCACTGGTTATAATGACGAGTCAGAATGGCCACACACCTCGGTGCTCCTTGAGCTGGCAGAGCGTTCCTGCCAGCATCAGCGATGGGATTGGACATGCAGCAAGGCCAGCTGCAGGAGAGCGACTACGATCGCGAGCGATTCGAGGAACGTGTCTGGAGGCTGGCCGGGGACCGGGAGATCGGGCGCCGGCGGTTTTTCGAGCTGGTCGGTCTGGCCAGCGTCGGCAGCTTCCTCACCGGCTGCGGCCGGCTGGACGCACCGGCCAACAGCACCACCACGACCGGTACGCCCGCTGTCGCGTCACCATGGTCAAAGCCCATCACCGAGGACAAGTTCATCATCCACAAGACCAACGCCGAGATGCGCTGGGAGCAGATGCGGGGACGGGGCTACACCACGCCGAACGAGCTATTCTTTATCCGCAACCACACCAAAACGGCTCGGATCGACCGGGGTAGTTGGCGGCTGCGGGTGCAGGGAAGCGGCGTGACCCGTCCCCTCGACCTCGGCTACGACGAGCTGGTGAAGCTCGGGCAGACCACGGTGACCCGCTTTGTCGAGTGCGCCGGCAATGGGCGGGTGTTTTTCGGCGAGGCCCAGGGGCACACGGCAGAAGGAAGCTCATGGCGATTGGGCGCGATCGGAGTGGCGCAATGGACCGGCGTACCCCTGGGTGCCGTCCTGGAACGGGCAGGGCTAAAACCCACAGCCAAAGACGTCATGCCCATCGGACTCGACGAGTTGATGGTCCGCCGGCCGATGCCGCTAGCCAAAGCGATGGCCGACGACACCCTGCTGGTCTATGGGATGAACGGTGAGGATCTGCCACCTGATCACGGGGCACCTGTCCGGGCCCTCGTTCCGGGCTGGGTCGGAGTGGCCAACGTGAAGTGGGTGGGGCAGGTGGAAGTGTCAGAACAACCGCTGTTTTCTGATTGGAACACCACCTCCTACGTGCTCCTCGGCCCGGGCTACCAGCCCCAGGGCCCAGCCAAGGGGCCGGTACTGACCACCCTGGGAGTGAAAAGCGCCCTGGAGCTGCCTTGGCCGGCCACCATGACGCCCGGCCACCAGACCGTCTCCGGGCGCTCGTGGTCGGCCACAGGCAAAATTCGCCGGGTGGAATACCGAGTCAACGACGGGCCCTGGCGCCCGGCCCAGCTCAAGACGCCTAACGAGCCCACGGTCTGGACGCAGTGGTCCTTCGACTGGGACGCCAGCCCCGGGTCTCACGTCCTCCGCGCTCGGGCCACCGACGACCAGGGCAACACCCAACCCGACACCTGGCCGTTCAACCAGCAGGGCTACCTCTATGGCGCCGTAGTCGCCCATCCGGTGACGGTGGTCTGATCACCATGCCG
>JALZCO010000113.1 GCA_030863015.1 Actinomycetota bacterium | reverse complement strand
GTTTACCGCCGTTAGTGAGGACGTCATCGACATGGTCTACTCCCGGGTCGCTAGCCATCGTGCACCCGCGGTACACGGGTCAGCCCACCCGCTGCCACCTTCACGTGGTGCCCGCCGATCACTGTGTGTCACATCTGCGTGGCACACGCCATCAGTAAGTAACAGGAGACCACTATGACCCAGGACCTTCCGTCCGCCACCCAAAAACCTCGCCTTGACGATCTACTTATAACAATGGGGATCACACGCGAGCAGCTGGTGGAGATGACCGCCGAGGACCTATTCGCTGCCGCAACACGGTGGCAGGACGCGGTCGCTATCGCCGCCGAGGCTAAGAGTTCTACGTCCCCCGTCGATCACGTCCTCGGCAGCCTGCAAGAGTGGGTCGCTTGTGACAGTCCTGCACCCGAGTTGCGGCGCGAGGAGCAATCTCGCCGTTAATCACGCGCTTTGAGTGCAAGCCATCCCGCTCGAGCCGAACGATGACATATCCAGACCCACGGTCTGTGCACCAGCACAAAGCAATGGTTTGACAGGCAGCTCGTGATGCCACGATGCGAACAGCCCTAGGCCAGCCATCGACTGACCGAGCTAGCCAGATGCGGATGGCTCTCAGCGCGGGGCCAACGACGGCTGAGCTCCGGTTGGGCGAGCCCTGGTCGGCTGAGGACGGATGTTCGGATTGAGCCGGAAGATGTTCTCCGGGTCGTACGACCGACGAGCCGCACGCGGTGGACGTCGTCGTAGCCGTGGTCCACGGGCGGCCCGGAGGCCCGAGCCGAGTACGCAAAAATCTTCTTGGTTTCAATAGCTCCTTCTCTTCCTGCGAAGTTATGAATCCAAAGGCGTAAATTGTCGACCGATGTGGCTACCCGGCCAGCGGGAGAGGTCGTGCTTAGGTCGGACGTGGCATCCACTCACAATCACGGTTTAAATGGCTGCTCGGGGAGAAGCGCGCCGTGGTATTAGTATCACGCCGTGGATCAGCGGGAGGCACTGAGCCGATCACGAAGGTCGCTGCCGTCGTGGTCGATCCTGGGTGGGCTGCTTGTGCTGTCAGTGGCGGTGCGGTTGGTTGGGCTCGCAGCTGACCTGCCGTTCATGCATCACCCGGATGAGCCGGTCAATCTGCGGATCATCGACGGAATGATCCGCCGCGGGGATCCGAACCCACAGTTTTTCAAATATCCATCCCTGTTCCTTTACTTGCAGGCCGCGCTGCATCTGGATGGTCCACTGCTGGGGTGGATCCCCGGCCTTTCCGAACAGGCACCGATCACCCAGGTTATGGGTGTCAGCTACGCCCCCACTGCCGGATCGGTGCTGCTGCACCGGTGGGTGAGCGTGATACTCGGAACTCTGGTGGTCCTGGTCGGTTGGGGAACAGCCCGCCGAGTGACCACCGGACTACTCCCAGCAACGGTGACGGGTCTGCTGCTGGCCTTGTCCCCAACATTGGTCACCTACAGCAGATTGATCACCCCCGATGTGCCCGCCGCGCTGTTGGTCGCCGTGGCGATATATGCAGCGGTGAGAGTTCAACAGTCTGGATCATGGTGGGCATACACCGCAGCGGGACTCGCGGTAGGACTAGCCGCGTCCACAAAGTACAACGCGGTCCTTGCCGCCATCCCCGTGATCGTGGCTGGCCTGCTAGCAAGGCGCGCAGCGCTCGGATTACCCCTGGCCGCGACTATGGCCGTGGTGGGCTTCTTGGCGACCACGCCCTACGCGGTGCTCGACCACACCGAGTTCCTCAAGGGGCTGCAGTTCGAGCGCAACCACTACGCGTCTGGGCACTCGGGCATGGAGGGCAGCCCCGTCGCCTACTACACCTGGCACCTCGCCAGCTGGGAAGGACTGCTCGTGGTTCTTGCGATTGCTGGGCTGGTCGCAGTGCGGCAACGGTGGCGACTGGCGCTAGTCCTGATCAGCTTCCCACTGGCATACGGGACACTGATATCCCTGCAGGCCGTCCGCAACGACCGAACCATCATGCTGATCCTGCCGCCGCTCGCAGTCCTCGCCGCACTCGCCACGCAACCCCTGGCTCGGTGGGCACGCACCTATCAAGCCGCCGCTCTAGCTGCCTTCGCCACCGTCCTGACTGCCGTGGCCGCGGTCTTGTCTCTCGGAGCAGTCAGCACCCTTCCCTGGTCAGGTCCAAGCACATGGATCGCGCATGCCCAGCTTCCCTGGTCGGGTCCGAGCACCTGGACTCAGGCGCAGCGGTGGTTTCAGGC
>JALZCO010000312.1 GCA_030863015.1 Actinomycetota bacterium | reverse complement strand
GTCATCGAGTCGGTGTAGCCGGCCAGGCCTTCGACGTTGCGGTCGATCCGCCGGGCCAGCCCCACCACCGAGCGGTCGGCTTGGAACTGCGCGAAGGAACGCTCCAGCAGGGCCCGTCCGGCCTCCGCCCCGACTCGATCGATCAGGTTGACGGTCATGTTGTAGCCGGGTCGAAACGAGCTGTGCAACGGGTAGGTGCGGGCCGACGCCAGCCCCGCCACCTGGGTAGGGTCCACGCCCGGTTGCCACAGCACCACGGCATGGCCCTCGACGTCGATGCCACGTCGCCCGGCTCGCCCGGTGAGCTGGGTGTACTCACCCGGCGTGAGATCGAGATGGGCCTCCCCGTTGAACTTGATCAACCGCTCCAACACGACCGTGCGGGCCGGCATGTTGATCCCCAGGGCGAGGGTCTCGGTGGCGAACACTGCCTTGACCAATCCGCGGACGAACAGTTCCTCCACGGTCTCCTTGAACGCAGGCAGCATCCCGGCGTGGTGGGCGGCGATTCCGCGCTCCAGGGCCTCGCGCCACTCCCAGAAACCGAGCACGGCGAGGTCACCCTCGGGCAGGTCGGCGGTGCGGGTGTCCACCACCGAGCGGATCTGCGCGGACTCATCGGGGGTGGTCAGCCGCAGGCCGCTGTGAATGCACTGGCTCACCGCGGCGTCACAGCCGGCCCGGCTGAAGATGAAGGTGATTGCCGGTAGCAGGGCCTCGCGGTCCAGCCGTGCCACCACGTCCGCCCGGGCCGGTGGCCGGAACCGGGGGGCGCCACGGCGCGGCCGGTCCCACCCACCGTGGCGCTCGAGCTCCTGAACGCGCCGGGCAAGTTGCGGGTCGACGGTGACGCGCCCACCGTTGTTCGCGGCGAACAGATCGAACATTCGCGAACCGACCATCATGTGCTGCCACAGCGGCACCGGACGGTGCTCATCGACTACCACTGTGGTATCGCCACGCACGTCGACCAACCACTCGCCGAACTCTTCGGCGTTGCTCACCGTGGCGGACAGACCCACCAACCGCACGCTGCCCGGCAGGTTGAGAATCACCTCCTCCCACACCGCCCCGCGGAACCGGTCGGCGAGGTAGTGCACCTCGTCCATCACCACATAGGCCAGCCCGCCGAGCGTGGTCGACCCGGCATAAAGCATGTTCCGCAGCACCTCGGTCGTCATCACGACCACCGGTGCGTTCCCGTTGATCGAGGTGTCCCCGGTGAGCAGGCCGACGGCATCCGGGCCGTGCCGGGTGACCAGATCGGAGTACTTCTGGTTGGACAGTGCCTTGATCGGTGTCGTGTAGAAGCATTTGCGGCGCTGCGACAGTGCCAGGTGGACGGCGAACTCACCGATCACCGTCTTGCCTGCACCGGTGGGCGCGCACACCAGCACCCCATGCCCGTCCTCGAGGGCCCCACATGCTTGTCGCTGGAAGGGGTCGAGTTCGAAACTCAGGCCCTCGGTGAACTCGTCGAGGTCTGAGGTCTTGGTGGGCGAGTGGCTGGCCACCGCCTCAGGCTACTGTCACAAGTTAGGCGACGACGGTCAGCGCACCGGGTTCGCAGTGCATGGTCACCGGCAGGGTGCCCTGTGGCTCGCCGTCGGCGTAGACCGGCCAGCGTGGGTCGCCGTCGATGCGCACCGTCGCGGCCCGCAGCACGGTCACCTCCGGCTCGTCGACATGGGCACCGATGCGCAGCGAAGGGAAAACTCGCAGCAGCCGGCGCCTGCTCACCGCGGCGATGGCGATGACGTCGAGCAGGCCGTCGTCCAGGGCGGCATCCGGGCAGATCCGCAATCCCCCGCCGTAGCTGGGTCCGTTGCCGACCGCGACCAGGATCGCCTCCAGGTCGATCTTGCTGTCCCCGGCGTGCACCCGAACCGGCCGCGGGGTCAGTGCAGCGAGCTCGGCGAGCACCGCCAGCTCGTAGCGGCGTGGCCCGGCTGGCCAGCGCATCGCGTTGGCCCGGGCGCTCACCGCGGCGTCGAAACCGGTGCACAGCACCGTGGTATAGCAGCCACCGCCGTCGACGCGGCCGACATCGATCCGTCGCCGCTGCCCGCTGCGCACGGCGTCGGCGACATGCCGGGCGGCGTGCACCGGATCGGTTGGGATGCCCAGCGCGGTGGCGAGGTCGTTGCCGGTGCCACTGGGTACCACCGCCAGCGCGGTGCCAGTGCCGGCGACGGCCTGAGTGGCCAACTGCACGGTGCCGTCCCCGCCCAGCACCGCCAGCACATCGTCACCACGCTGCGCGGCCTGCGCGGCCAGCCTGCTGGTCGCTGCCGCGTCGATGGTCACCGTGGCGGTCAGCCCGGGCACCGCCGCGCGCAACGTGGCCGCCACGGTGCCAGCCGATCGGATCGCGGCACCGCGACCGGAATGTGGGTTGACGATCAGCGTGGCCCGCACAGTGCCGCATCCTGTCACGACACTTCGCGCGATGCCGCGAGCGTCGTGAACTGGACGCCACCGACATCTCCGTGCACTGCAACGTCGGTGGTGTCGAGTTCATGTCGTGCACCATCGCTGCGCGGGTAGTGCCGGTGCGATTGGCGCGCAGTTACTGGTGCCTAGGTGGCGTCGTCGTAGCGGGGGGCTGCTGCACCTTCCGGGGCCACCGGCTCGACCTGATGGGCCAGCGGGGAGGGCTCGTCGGGATCGAGGTCGGCCCAGCCCTGTTCGGTGCGCCGCCGGGCCACAGCACGGT
>JALZCO010000306.1 GCA_030863015.1 Actinomycetota bacterium | reverse complement strand
CCGAGGCGGTAGTGGCCTTGCGGCCGCGCCCGCCCTTGCGCTGCGGGGTGGGGCCCTTGGCGCGCTTGTCGGCGAGCAGTTCAGCGGCACGCTCATCGGTGAGCGTCTCGACGTTGTCGCCCTTGCGTAGCGATGCGTTGACACCTTCGCCATCGGTGACGTAAGGCCCGAAGCGACCCTCCTTGACCACCATCGGCTTACCGGTCACCGGATCGGGGCCCAGCTCGCGTAGCGGCGGTTTGGCCGCGGCCTGGCGGCCCCGGCGCTTGGGCTCGGCATAGATCTTGCACGCCTCCTCAAAGGTGATCCTGAAGAGCTGCTCCTCGTCGGCCAACGATCGGGAGTCGGTACCCCTTTTCAGGTAAGGCCCGTAGCGGCCGTTCTGCGCGGTGATGTCATGGCCGGTCTCCGGGTCGGTCCCCAGCAATCGAGGCAGCGACAGCAGCCGCAGCGCGTCGTCGAGGGTTACCGTTTCCAGGCTCATGGACTTGAACAATGAGCTGGTGCGCGGCTTGGATTGCTTCGCGTTGCTGTCTGGATCCTGGTCGGGCAGCAGCTCGGTGACGTAAGGCCCGTAACGGCCCTCCTTGGCGACGATCTCACGCCCAGTGACCGGATCGGTGCCCAGCAAGCGGCCCTCCACCGGGATGGCGAACAGCTTCTCGGTGATTTCTGCGGTGAGCTCGTCGGGCGGCAAGTCGTCGGGCAGGTTGGCCCGCTGCGACTCCCCGTCGACGATTCTTTCCAGGTACGGCCCGTAGCGCCCAACGCGGACCACCACGTCCCGCCCCACATCATCGGTGAGCAGCCGGATGGAGTTGACTTCACGCGCGTCGATTTCCTCGAGGTTCGCCCCGACCAGCTTCTTGAGTCCACCAAAGCGGGCCACTGACAAGGTGCCGCCCTGTTCCGAACCGAAGTAGAAGCTGGTCAGCCATTCGGTGCGTTGCTGAGCACCGGCCGCGATGGAGTCCAACTCGTCCTCCATGGCAGCGGTGAAGTCGTAGTCGACCAGGCACCCGAAGTGCTGCTCCATGAGGCCGACCACCGCAAAGGCCACCCAGGATGGCACCAACGCCGAACCGCGCTTCCACACATAGCCGCGGTCCTGGATGGTGTTGATGATCGAGGCATAGGTCGACGGGCGGCCGATGCCCAGTTCCTCCAGGGCTTTGACCAGGCTGGCCTCGGTGTAGCGCGGCGGCGCGGTGGTGGTATGCCCCTCAGGCTGCAGCTCGGTGGCGATGACCCGCTGGCCCTCGGTCAGCTGCGGGAGCCTGCGCTCGGCGTCATCGGCGTCCCCGCCGACCTGCTCGTCGACAGTTTCCACGTAAGCCTTGAGGAAGCCGGGGAAAGTAATGGTGCGACCTGATGCGGCGAGCGTGCAATCCTCCCCAGTAGACGCGGCACCGGTGATTCGGACGCTCATGGTGGTGCCGCGCGCGTCGGCCATCTGCGAGGCGACGGTGCGCTGCCAGATCAGCTCGTAGAGCCGGAATTCATCGGCTTCCAGCGCGCCGGCCAGTTGGCCCGGTGTCTGGAAGGTCTCCCCGGCAGGCCGGATCGCCTCGTGGGCCTCCTGGGCGTTCTTGACCTTGCGGGTGTATTGCCGCGGTCCGTCGTGCACGAAGCGCTGGCCGTAGAGTTCGCGGGCCTGGGCTCGCGCCGCCGCGATGGCTGTGTCCGACAGGGTGGTGGAGTCGGTCCGCATGTAGGTGATGTGGCCGTTCTCATAGAGCCGTTGCGCGGTGCGCATCGTCCGCTCCGCCGAGAAGCGCAGCTTACGGCTGGCCTCCTGCTGCAGCGTGGAAGTCATGAATGGCGGATAGGGCCGCCGCGTGTAGGGCTTCTCCTCGACGCTGGCAATTGTCAGCGGCGCGGCCGCGAGCGCCTCACTGAGCCGGCCGGCATAAGCCTCGTCGATGATCAGGAGATCGCCGTCCGAGCGCTTGAGTTTGCCGTCGGGGCCGAAGTCGCGCCCAGTGGCGACCCGGCAACCGTCGACGCCGACCAGCCGCGCGCCGAATGAACGGGGGATCGCGTCCGGGCCGGCGTCCAGCGTGGCAGCGACGTCCCAGTAGGACGCGGACACGAAAGCCATTCGCTCGCGCTCGCGCCGCACGATGATGCGGGTGGCGACCGACTGCACGCGACCGGCGGACAGTTTCGGCATCACCTTCTTCCACAACACCGGGGAGACCTCATAGCCGTAGAGCCGGTCCAGGATGCGCCGGGTCTCTTGTGCGTCGACGAGGTGCTGGTCCAGGTCACGGGGGTGCTCTGCGGCCGCGCGGATGGCCGGCTCGGTGATCTCGTGGAACACCATCCGCCGCACCGGTACCTTCGGTTTAAGGGTCTCCATCAGGTGCCAGGCGATGGCTTCACCCTCCCGGTCACCATCGGTGGCGAGGTAGAGCTCGTCGACACCCTTGAGCGCATTGCGCAGCTCGGCAACCGTGGATTTCTTCTCCGGGCTGACGACGTAGAGCGGTTCAAAGGAGTGGTCGACGTCCACCCCCAGCCGGGCCCAGGGTTCGCCCTTGTACTTGACGGGCACATCAGCTGCACCCCGGGGCAAGTCGCGGATGTGTCCCCGCGAGGACTCCACCACGTAGTTCGAACCGAGGTAAGAGGCGATCTTGCGGGCCTTGGCGGGCGATTCCACGATCACTAGGCGGCGAGCCAAGCGATCGGAGCCAACGCCGTTGGACCGTCCCCCCTTAGCGGCCACATCAGCAGACCCGTCAGCAACACTGCCACGCCTGCCGCTGGCGGACCCGCCGCCTGTACCTACCGTCGTTTTCAACCCTGCCACGCTCGACCTACCTCGGTTTACGAACTTGTGATGCCCCGATCCCCACGCACCAGTGTGCACAACGCGGCACCCAAGGAGCAGTCAGCGTCGCACATGAAGCCGCAGGCGCTCGCATCCTGCGTTACGCCACGCGGGTCAAATCAGCCGCGGTCGCAGCCGGATTCACCCGCGTTGCCTGCCTCCGGGCAGGTCAGCGAGCTTCCATCGGGCTCAGCGTGGACGGCCAGTGCGCAGCTGCTGGCACTCTGGCGAGGCGTTGAATGCCGGTGCCAGCTCCGGGTTGGTGGTCATCTGCTGCAGCTGGGTGCCCAGCGCGCCGAGATCGGGACCAGCAAGGCGGCTGAGGTTTTCCATGAACTTCGGGTCGTTCGGGTCCAACTCGGCGAGCTTCGCTCGCTGACCGGCGACCGACTCGGCGGCACTCCTGAAGAACTTCACCGCAGTGTCATGCAGTGGCTTGCCGTCAGTGATCCGGGGCGGGCCGAGCTGCTCGAGCCTGCGGGCAGTGTCAGCCATCGCTCGCTGGGAGCTGTCAGCGAAGGCGAGCAGCCCATCCTTTTGACCCTGCGGAGTTTCCTCCGCCTTCCCCAGGGCGGCGGCTCCGGCGACCACCCCACTGGAGCTGCTACAGAACGCGCCCACCCAGGCTACCGGGTCAGAACCCTGCGGCACGGCCGGCTGGGCTGCACCGGAGCCCTTGGCATCGCCGGAGCCGCACCCCACAAGCGCCAAGAACAGGGGCAGGATGACGACGCCGGACCGGCGACGAGATGAGGGCACAGCTACTCCTCGGGAACGTCCGTACCGGTCGGACGGTTCGACCGCCGGTAACGCGGGGAAACGCTACTCGGACCGGCGGGCCGAATACGCGGTGGTCTCAGCGGGCGCCGGCTCCACCAGGGACGTGGACCGTCGCTTGGACACCACCACCGCCGTCACGATCACCGCTGCAGCCGCCACGGCGATGCCGATCCGTAGGCCAGGGGAGGCGTCCGGGCCGACCGACATCGCGACGATCGCGGGCGCGATCAGCACCGAAACCAGGTTCATCACCTTGATCAGCGGGTTGATCGCCGGACCCGCGGTGTCCTTGAACGGGTCGCCGACGGTGTCTCCGATGACGGTCGCCGCGTGTGCGTCGGAGCCTTTGCCGCCGTGGTTACCGTCCTCGACCAGCTTCTTGCCGTTGTCCCAGGCGCCACCGGAATTGGCGAGGAAGATCGCCATCAGGGTGCCGGTGATGATTGCACCGGCCAGGTAGCCGGCCAGCGGGCCGACGCCGAGGCCGAAGCCCACCGCGATCGGGGCCAGCACCGCGAGCAGGCCTGGGGTGGTCAGCTCACGCAGCGAGTCCTTGGTGCAGATGTCGACCACTCGCCCGTATTCGGGCCGGACCGAGCCGTCCATGATCCCGGGGTTGTCCCGGAACTGGCGGCGCACCTCGTAGACGACGGCTCCGGCAGCCCGGGAGACCGCGTTGATGGCCAAGCCGGAGAACATGAACACCACGGCCGCGCCGATGGTCAGGCCGACCAGGACGTTGGGCACCGACACGTTGAACGCCGCGTCCAAGTTGAGGTTCGCGGCCGCGGACAGGATGGCGTCGCGGTAGGCGCCGAACAGCGCCGTCGCGGCGAGCACCGCGGTGGCGATCGCGATGCCCTTGGTGATCGCCTTGGTAGTGTTGCCCACCGCGTCGAGCTCGGTGAGGATGCCCACTCCCTCACCCTTGACGTCACCGGACATCTCGGCGATGCCCTGGGCGTTGTCGCTGACCGGGCCGAAGGTGTCCATCGCGACGATCACACCGACCGTGGTGAGCAGTCCGGTCCCGGCCAGTGCGACCGCGAACAGCGCGACGGTGACCGACCCGGACAGCAGGAAGGCCCCGTACACCGCGGCGCCGATCACCAGTGCGGTGTACACCGCCGACTCGAAGCCGATCGATATCCCGGACAGGATGACTGTGGCGGCACCGGTCAGCGAGCTGTTACCGACGTCTCGGACCGGGCGGTGCTCGGTGCCGGTGAAGTAGCCGGTGAGCCACAAGATGATCCCGGCCAGCACGATGCCGATAATCACGGCGATCGCCGCGATGAGCGCCGGGTTGCCTGGGACCGTGGTGATCGGCTGACCGTCGATATCAGTGACACCGGTGAGCTCGCCGAAGCTGCCGGGTAGATACAGGAAGGCGGCTATCGTGCAGGCCACCGCCGAGATTGCCGCGGAGATGTAGAAAGACCGGTTGATCGCCAGCAGCCCCGGTTCCCCGGCTCGAGCCCGAGTGATGTACACACCGATCACCGCGGTCACCACACCGATGGCGGGCACGATCAGCGGGAACAGCAACCCCTTCAGGCCGAATGCCGCGGTGCCCAGGATCAGCGCCGCGACCAGCGTCACCGCGTAGGATTCGAACAGGTCGGCAGCCATGCCCGCACAGTCACCGACGTTGTCACCGACGTTGTCGGCGATGGTGGCCGCGTTGCGCGGATCGTCCTCGGGGATGCCCGCTTCGACCTTGCCGACCAGGTCACCACCCACGTCGGCGGCCTTGGTGAAGATGCCGCCGCCGACCCGCATGAACATCGCCAGCAGCGCGGCGCCGAAGCCGAAGCCCTCCAGCACCCGGGGCGCCTGACCGGTGTAGACCATCACCACCAGCGCGGCACCCAACAGGCCCAGGCCGACGGTGACCATTCCGACCACACCGCCGGTGCGGAAGGCGATCCGCATCGCCTTCTCCCGGCCGCCGGACTCGTTGGATGCCGCAGCGACCCGGATGTTGGCGCGGGTGGACAGCCACATGCCCAGGTAGCCGATCGACGCCGAGAACACGGCCCCGATCAGGAAGAAGATCGAGCGGCCGATCCGCTCGTTGAGGTCCTCGGCAGGGAGCAGGAACAGCACCAGAAAAACGATCACGGCGAAGACGGAGAGCGTCTTGAACTGCCGGTTCAGGTAGGCCGAGGCACCTTCCTGGATCGCCCGACCGATCTCCTGCATGCGCGGCGTGCCCTGACCGGCGGCCAGCACCTCCCGGAGCAGTACGGCGCCGACGGCCAGAGCGGCGAGCGCGACGACAGCGACCACGCCGACGACGGCGTAGTCACCCCCGCTCAGGTCGAGACCCCCGCCCTGGGCGAGGATGAACTCGGACATCCGTCCTCCTGATTTCCCGTGCATCGGCTTCGCCGTGCATCGGCACCGGACTGCGCCGCCGGTGAGACGGCGTCACGGCCAGTGAGTCTAGGCGTTGCCGCCGCAGGTCACGTCGGCCGGTGCCGCCTTCAAGGCAGCCCACTGCCCCGAACTCAGCTCGCTCAGTCTGCTGAACTCGACAGCAGAGCCGTCCACCATCGCCCGAACAGTGCTCTTGTCGACTTCGCCGAACAGCAGGGCAGCTCCGCATCGGTTGAAGGCGTTAGCGTGCAGGTGGAGGACATACGAGCGAACGGAGGCGGGGCGTGCAGCGCGGGGACGGGTACGGCCAGGTTCTGCTGCATGGCCTGCTTGCCACCACCGGCGGAGCCGGTAATCCGGCCAGCCTCCACGGCAGCGACTCGCCGTTGCGGCATGTCGCGACGATTCCTGCTCGGGCGGCAACAACGGTGCCTTGGCCCCGCTGGGTACCCGACCGGCTGCGGGAAGCCCTTGGAATGGCAGGTGTGGCCGCTCCGTGGGCGCACCAGGCCGCCGTCGCCGAGCTGGCCCGAGCGGGCCACCATGTCGTCGTCGCCACCGGTACCGCATCGGGTAAGTCGTTGGCCTACCAACTGCCGGTGCTCACCGAGCTGCTGACCGACCAGCAGGCCACCGCGCTGTATCTCGCTCCTACCAAGGCATTGGGTGCCGACCAGATCCGGGCGGTGGCCGCGCTGGGGTTGGACGGGGTGCGGCCAGCCGGTTACGATGGCGACACCCCGATGGCCGAGCGGGACTGGGTGCGCTCGCACGCACGGTGGGTGTTCACCAACCCTGACATGCTGCATCACGGCCTGCTCACTCGGCATGATCGCTGGGCGCGCCTGCTGCGGCGACTGCGCTTCGTGGTGATCGACGAGTGCCACGCCTACCGCGGAGTGTTCGGCTCACACGTCGCGCTGCTGCTGCGCCGGTTGCGTCGGGTCGCCGCCCGATACGGCGCACATCCGGTGTTCGTGCTCGCGTCGGCGACGGTCGCGGACCCGGGTGCCTCGGCTTCCCGGCTCGCCGGCCTGGACACCATTGCGGTTACCGAGGACAGCTCGCCACGCGGTGAGCGCACCGTGGCGTTGTGGGAGCCGCCGCTGCTGCATGAGCTGACTGGCGAGAACGGTGCACCGGTGCGCCGCTCGGCAGGAGCCGAGGCCGCCCGGTTGCTGGCCGACCTGGTGATCGAGGGCGCCCGCACCCTGGTGTTCGTCCGCTCCCGCCGGGGCGCCGAGCTGACCGCACTGGGGGCCCAGCGAGCGCTGTCGGCCGCCGCGGCGGATGACCTCACCATCCGCATCGCCGCCTACCGGGCGGGCTACCTCCCCGAGGAGCGCCGGGCGCTGGAGCGAGCGCTGGATTCCGGGGAGCTGCTGGGCGTGGCCTCGACAAATGCGCTGGAGCTCGGCGTGGACATCACCGGGCTCGATGCGGTGGTGCTGGCCGGTTATCCTGGCACCCGAGCGTCTTTCTGGCAGCAGGCCGGGAGAGCCGGACGAGCCGGGTCTGGAGCGCTCGTGGTGTTCGTCGCCCGGGACGACCCGCTGGACACCTACCTGGTGCACCACAGTGCGGCTTTGCTGGGCTCGGCGGTCGAGGCCACCGTGCTGGATCCGCTGAATCCCTATGTGCTGCGACCGCAGCTGGCCTGCGCGGCCGCCGAGCTACCGCTCACCGAAGCCTGCGTCGACGAGCTGGGTGGAGAGGTGGCGCGGTCCGTGGTCGCCGGCCTGGTGGCCGACGGATCGTTGCGCCGCCGTTCCGGCGGCTGGTATTGGGC
>JALZCO010000302.1 GCA_030863015.1 Actinomycetota bacterium | reverse complement strand
CCGCTAGTCCGGGCAGGCCATGTGGGATGATCGGATATCCGTCGGGCGCTACCAGCTGCAGGACGGCGAGGGCAGCAGCGGGCGCCAGCACCATCGTCGCGCCGGAGAACAGCTTGCGGTAGAGGCGGCCACGGCTGATCCGGTACCAGGAGTGCAGGTACACGACCACGGTGATGACGAAGACCAGCGGTAGCGGGACCGACAACACTGCCGCGAAGATCCACAATGACTTCAGGTTCGGGAGCAGGCCGCTGCCGACTGTCCGCTCCCGCTGGATCTCGATCTGGCGAACCGCCTCCTGGTGGAGGACCGCCCCCCCAACCAGCAAGCAGAACCGGAACAAATCCTGCGATTGGACCGGAATCGCCGTGATCACCCCGGCGAGCAGTGCCACCGCCACGACGTCCACAGTGAGGATGTAGCCGACCACGGCCCGGCGCTCGCCCCAAAGCTTCCATCGCCGCGGGTGCAGAGCCGCCAGGCCACGCCGGGGTACGACGTGATCAAACCCGTGGCTCACGCTCACTAGGGGCCCCCGGTGGTGACGTTGAGCAATCTCCCCCAGCGTAATCGGCCTGCGACTCTTTGTCATCCTCCGAGCGAAGTGCCACATTCAGGCGAGCCACGATCACTTTTAGTAATCTACTGTCTCGCTGAGACAGCTTCGGAGTTCAGTGCCACGGGCCAGACCAAGCGGACGGGCTCGTCACCGCTGTGGCGATCCCATTGCCGCAGCCGTTGAATCTGCAAATAATGATGAGCGGTACCCCGTGACGTCACCTGCGCCGATTACTCTTGGTATGAAGTGCGTCACTTAGCGTCGCAACCTGCATCGGCGAGAGGGGGATGGCCATGACGCAGCGGCGTCCCGTGCTCGGCGCACTGGCTAAGGTCTTGCTGGTCTCCACGCTTTCCGCCGCGCTGCTGTCCTCCTCGGTTTCGCCGCCGCTGATCTCACACCAATCGGTGGCGCCGCCTGGTTCGTCGATGCGGAGCATCCCACCGCCTGACGGCGCACTTAGCCCACTGCCCAACCAGTTACCCGCATTGCCGCCGGTATCGCCGTTCACCGGCCTGGCCACCGACCTCAGCGCGCCGGTGCTCACCGTCAAGATCGATAATGCCAAATCGGCGCGGCCGCAGACCGGCCTCACTCTTGCCGATGTGGTCTATGTCGAGCCGGTTGAGGGGGGCATCAGCCGATTCCTCGCGGTGTACCAATCTCAGTTTCCGCCGCTGGTGGGGCCGGTGCGCAGCACGCGGCTGACTGACTTGCAACTGCTGGCCAATTTCGGCCGGCCGGCGCTGGCGTTCTCCGGCGCTGCCCCCGAGGTCGGTGCACTGGTGGCGCAAGCGCCGGTGTTCGACGTCTCGACCGATGAAAAGCCGGGCAGCTATCGCCGGGACCGGAAAAGACGGATCCCGCACAATCTCTACGCCGACACCGACGTGCTGCGCCAGGGCGGTGCGCCGCCGCGCGACATCGGGTTCCGCTTCGGTCCTACCCCACCCGGTGGCCGCCCGATGCCGGAGACCAACATCCGGTACCGGGCTACCGACATCGGGATCCAATGGATGCCTGCCGACACGAGGTGGGTGATTTCGATGGACGGTGCGCCGCTCACGTCCGCCTCCGGACCACGGCCCGGTGCGGCCACCGTGGTGCTGCAGCGCGTGGCGATGCGAGACACCCCGATCCGCGACGCCTCCGGGTCACCCTCGCCATTCGCGGCGACCGTGGGTGCCGGAAGCGTGGTCGTACTGCGGGACGGTCTCGCATTCGACGGTAGCTGGTCGCGCCCGGCCCCCGAAGCGGTTACCACGTTCACCCTCCGGGATGGATCACCGCTGCCCTTCGCTCCCGGACCGGTATGGGTAGTACTCGTTCCGGAATAGCTCCTGGCACTGTGCTCAGGCGAGGTGGGCGAGCGTGAGGTGTGAGCAGCGGTGAGGTTCGGGGCGTTCCTGCTGGCGCCGCAGTATCCCGGCCAGGACCATGGCACGGTGTTGGCCGCTACCGTGGCCGCTGCGGTCGCTGCTGACGAGGCCGGGTTCGACGAGGTATGGGTCGCCGAGCACCACTTCATCTCCTACGGGGTGTGTCCATCGGCGGTGACACTCGCCGGTTACCTGCTGGCAGCGACCCGGCGAGTCGCGGTGGGTACTGCGGTAAGTGTGCTGTCCACGGCGCATCCCGTCGCTCTGGCCGAGCAGACGGCGCTGCTCGACCAGCTCTCCGGCGGTCGGTTCCGCTTGGGGGTGGGTCGCGGCGGTCCGTGGGTTGACCTCGACGTGTTCGATGCCGGGCTCGACCGCTGGGAGCATGGCTACCCGGCAGCCCTGGACGTCCTCCTCGAGACGTTGCGTACCGGGCGGGTAGCGGACGACTTGCCACTGGTGCCGGCGCCTCGGACCCGCCCGCACCCACCGGTGGTCACTGCGGTGACCTCGCAAGGTGGCCTCGAAGTAGCCGCCGCGCGTCGCCTTCCGATGCTGTTGGGCATGCACGCCGACGACCAGGAGAAGGCCACGTTCACGGCGCGCTATGCCGCGTTGACCGATGGGTTTGATCCCGGTCACCTGGCCGCCGGGGTAGCGCATGTCGCAGACACCCGCACCGAGGCCCTCACCGAGGTGCGCGCGGCGTTACCCCGCTGGTTGGGTCCCGGGCTCGCCGGCTACCGGCGAGCCGACGGGGCGCCACACACCTCGCGTGATCCGCACGCTTACACCGAACTGCTGTGCCGGCTGCACCCAATCGGCAGTCCCGACGACTGCGTGCGGATGCTCACCCGCACCGTTGCGCGCACCGGGGTCGGGCACCACCTGCTGCTAGTCGAGACCACCGGGGACGCGGCACGCAACCAGGAGAACATCGCCCGGCTCGGGACCGAGGTGCTGCCTAGGCTGCGCGCCGAGCAGAGACTTGGCACTGGCATACCGGTGCCCGGTATGCTTGGTACCCAGGAGAGGTATTAGGGAGAAGCCAGGAGTGGTAGCGAATGGCAAGTTATACCAAGGACCGGGACGCGTACCTCAAACGGCTGCGCCGGATCGAGGGCCAGATCCGTGGCCTGCAACGCATGGTCGAGCAGGACCAGTACTGCATCGATGTCCTGACCCAAGTCTCGGCCGCCACCAAGGCACTGCAATCCTTTGCGTTGGTCTTGCTTGAAGAACACATGACCACCTGCGTGGTCGACGCCGCGGCCGACGAAGGTGACGCCGGCGTCAAGGTCAAGGAAGCAGCCGACGCGATCGCTCGGCTGGTTCGTTCTTGACCCACCGCGCAGAACACCGCAGCGAGTTGGAGGAGATCACGACATGGGGGACACAGCGACGATCAGCGAGTACCTCGTCACCGGAATGGTTTGCCAGCACTGCGTTTCGGCGGTGACCGAGGAGATCAGCGCCATCGAGGGGGTCACCGATGTGCAGGTCGACCTGGCCACCGGCCGGGTCTGGGTCACCAGCACCGTGGCGTTGGACGACGCCGCGGTGCACGCTGCGATCGACGAGGCCGGCTACGAGATCTCGCGCTGATCATTCATAGATAGTCTCGGGCTGAGCAGATGCGCACCCCGATAACGCTGCTGGCGGTGCTCGCCGGCGTGGTCGCGATCTTTGGCATCGCGATCAATCTCGGAGAGTCGATCGTCGGTAGCATCCTCCCCACGCTGAGTCGTGAGAGTGGGCCACGTGCTGGCGGGGGCACCGAGCCCGCCGCAGACCCGGGCGGCCTGGCCGTCGCTAGCCAGGGTTACGTGCTGCGCGCAAGGACCACACGGTTCACTGCTGGAGAGACGACCACCTTCCGCTTCAGCATCTTCGGCGCCGACGGCAAGCCGGTCACTGACTTCGCGCCCAACCCCCAGCAGCGGATGAGTCTGCTTGTCGTGCGCCGGGACATCACCGGCTACCAGCGCTTGCACCCCATCATGGCCCCCGATGGCACCTGGAGCGTGCCACTGAGGCTCGACAACCCGGGTAGCTACCGTGCATTCGTCGAGTTCCTGCCAGAGTCGGCCAA
>JALZCO010000282.1 GCA_030863015.1 Actinomycetota bacterium | reverse complement strand
GCGCTATAGCGCTCAACGCCCACTCACAGCGTTGTGAGCGCCACGGTGGTGCCGGCGCGGACGGGCTGGCCAGCTGCGGGTGACTGCGAGATCACCTGATCCGATAACCCCCCGAGGAATGGGATTCCGGTGAATCCTCCCAGGGACTGGCGGACTGTGCTGTTCAGGCCTGCGTTGGCCAGCACCCGCTGGGCCTCGCCCACCGACAACCCGACCACCTCGGGCACTACTGATGCGGTACTCACCAGCAGGACGACGCGGGCACCACGGGTAGTGCTGGCACCGGACCTCGGATCAGTGCCGATCACCCGCCCACCGGGTGTCTCGTCGTCGAACTGTCGACGCACCTGCACAGTCAGGCCGGCACGTGTCAATCTCGACACCGCGTCAGCCTCGGGCAGGCCCCGCACGTCGGGCACGGTGGTCGGGGCTACGCCCTTGCTGATCACCAGCGTCACCGGTGCTCCCACGGTGAGTGTGGTACCCCCTGCCGGGCGTAGCCCGATCACAGTGCCCTTGGGGACGGTGTCGTGAAACTCCTCGGCCGCCGGGTCGCGCCGCGGACTCAGATCCGCCTCCCGCAGCGCATCCTCGGCCTCCAGCACCGCGATGCCTACGGCCAGCTCGGGCACCACCGGACGGCCCAGCGAGATCACCACGGTGACGTCCGAGCCTCGTACCGCACGCTGGCCCGGCCCGGGATCGGTGCTGATCACCGCGCCCCCCGGGACCGTGTCGTGGTGGTCCTCGGCGAGGTTGGATTTAAGGCCGGCGGCAGCCAGCGTGGCCTGTACGGCGCTGGACCGCAAACCCGTGAGATCGGGAACCACCGTCCACCGTCCGCTGCCCAGCCACCACGCGCCTACCCCGATGGCGCTCGCGAGCATTAACACGATCACTATCCAGGCGATGAAGGCGCGCCGATTGCGGGCCCGCTCGCGCAGGTAGGGATCGTCGGGCGGGAGCTGCTTGCGTGGCCGGGACCCGGGTGGCGGACCGGAGAGAAGCTCGGTAACTGCGCCATTGCCCATGTTGGGGTCGCCGATCACCTCGTCGGCCCTGGACAAGGCCCGGGTTCCACGTGGCCCATGATCGGTGGATAGGCCCACCACTGCGGGGGATGTCCCCGCCGCAGCCATCGACCACGCCGACGTAGGTACGGGGACCGTGACGCGGTCGATTCCCAGGCCGGTCCGCACCGCCTGCAGGCTGCGCAGAAACGCCGATGCGTCCGGCGGGCGAGCTGCCGGATCCCGACGGGTGGCCTGCACGACCAGGTCGTCCAGCGGTGCGGGCACTTCAGCGCCTGCCGCACTCGGGGCCGGCATGTCCTCGTTGACGTGGCGGTAGGCCACTGACAGGGCGGTTTCCCCGCTGTATGGCGGCGCTGCGGTGAGCATCTCGAACATCAACACACCGGTGGCATAAACGTCGCTTCGGGCATCGGCCGTCCCGGTTGCGACCTGCTCTGGCGAGAGGTAGGCGACCGTGCCAAGGATGACCTCGCCGGTGTTGCTGGCCTCGGCCGCCGCGCGAACCAGTCCGAAATCGGCCACCTTCACCGCGCCGCCGGGACCGATGAGAACGTTCTCCGGTTTGATGTCGCGATGAACCAGTCCTTCCTGGTGCGCCGCGGCCAGCGCCGAGAGCACGATCTCGGTCACCGCGATGGCCAGCGGCACCGGCAGCCTGCCGTGCTGGCGCATCAGGTCCCGCAGCGTTGCGCCTTCCACCAGTTCCATCACCAAGAACGCGTGATCCCCAGCGAAGTCGACGCCCTGGTCATGAACCGCAACCACGCCGGGATGGTGCAGCCGCGCAGCCGCGCGAGCCTCCCGTTCGAAGCGGTGCAGGAAGGTTGGGTCGGCGGCGAACCGGGGGTCCATCACCTTGATGGCGACCGGACGTTCCAGCCGGATGTCCGTGCCCCGGTAAACGGTGGACATGCCGCCGCGGGCCAGCACAGGACCGACCCGGTAGCGCCCGTCGAGCAGGGTGCCGACCAGGTTCCCGTCGTGGGCGGGTCCCTGTCGTTCCACAGTTCCGCAATGGTAGGGGCAAGGTCTGCGTCGTACGGACCCGGCGCTGCCCGAACGGCGGAAGGGCGCCGGCTGGCGGGTATGGCATGGTGACCACTGTGAGCGACATTCCTCTCGCCCCGGACGTGCTCGATCCCGAGGTGGTGGTGCTGCCGCTACCCGATGTGGCGCAACGGCTCGGACTGCCGGTCACGCGGGTGCACCAGATGCTGCGCGATGGCCAACTGCTGGGGGTGCGCCGCCACGGCGTGGCAGTGGTGCCTGCGGAGTTCCTGAGCGGTAATGCGGTGGTCAAGGGACTGCCTGGCACGATTACCCTGCTTCGCGACGCCGGCTACTCCGTTGAGGAGATCCTGCGTTGGTTGTTTACCGCGGAGGACTCGTTGCCTGGCACCCCGATTGGGGCGCTGCGGACCGACCGCGGCCGTGAGGTGAAGCGCCGCGCCCAGGCAATGGGGTTCTGATTTGAGAGCTCTGATTGTGGGCCTGATTGGGGCCCTGTGATTGGGGTCCTGATGGGGGGCATCTGACGGGCACGGTACCCTCGCGAGCAATTTCTCAGTGGTCTAGCTGGGGACTGTTTGCTGGGTCAGGCAAAGGGAGGGCACTGATGTTCAGAAGGCTCGGAAAGCTTGCGGCGCTTGCGGGGATCGCCCAGGCCGCTTGCCGGTATGCCAAGAACAACCCCGAGAAGGTTCACAAGATCACCGACCAGGCTGGCCGTTTCGTCGACGAGCGCACCAAGGGCAAGTATCACAACCAGATCGATAGTGCGGTGCGTAAGGTCCAAGACGCCGCCAATCGGCGTCCTCAGTAGCGGGTTCGACGCCGGCCCCGTCGAACCGGCCATGGTGGTGAAC
>JALZCO010000281.1 GCA_030863015.1 Actinomycetota bacterium | reverse complement strand
GCGCTATAGCGCTCAACGCCCACTCACGACCGGAGCATCTCGGCGACTAGGAATGCGAGTTCCAGCGCCTGCTGAGTGTTCAACCGCGGATCGCACGCGGTTTCGTAGCGACCGCACAGATCCGCATCGGAGATGTCCTGCGCACCGCCGAGGCACTCTGTGACGTCCTCCCCGGTGAGTTCTACGTGGATTCCACCGGGATAGGTGCCCAGCGCATGGTGCACCTCGAAGAAACCCTGCACTTCGTCGACCACCCAGTCGAAGTGCCTGGTCTTGTATCCGGTGGAGGACTCGATGGTGTTGCCATGCATCGGATCGCACTGCCAGATCACCTGATGCCCAGCGGCAGTGACCTTTTGCACGATCCCCGGCAACACATCCCGGACCCGCTGCGCCCCCATCCGCGAGATCAGGGTGAGCCGTCCCGGGATACCATGCGGGTCAAGCCGCTCCACGTATTCCACAGCCTCATCCGGCGTGGTGCTGGGGCCGAGCTTGAGCCCGATAGGATTGGCCAGCAGTTCAGCGAATGCGATGTGCGCCCCATCCAGTGCACGCGTGCGCTCGCCCACCCACAGGAAATGCGCGGACAAGTCGTAGAGCTTGGGTTTCTCGGCGGTGCGATCCAAGCGGAGCATGGCCCGCTCGTAGTCGAGTACCAACGCCTCGTGACTGGCGTAGATTTCGGTGGAGTGCAGCGATGAGTCGTTCACACCACACGCCGACATGAAGCGCAGGCCACGGTCGATCTCGCCGGCCAGAGCCTCATACCGTGCTCCGGCTGGTGATCGGCGCACGAAGTCTTTGTTCCAGTCGTGCACCTTGCTCAGGTCCGCCATACCGGCCAAGGTCAGCGCCCGCACCAGATTCATCGCCGCCGCGGCGTTGGCGTAGGCGCGGATCAACCGCGACGGATCGTGCACTCTCGCCTCGGGCTTGGCGACCAATGAATTGATCATGTCACCACGGTAGGACGCCAGACCGAACGCGTCGATCGGCGCCGACCTCGGCTTGGCGTACTGCCCCGCCACCCGCCCCACCTTCACCACCGGCATGCTCGATCCGTAGGTGAGCACCACTGCCATCTGCAGCAGCGTGCGGACGTTGGCCCGCAGGTGCGGTTCGGTGTTGTCGGCGAAGGTCTCGGCGCAGTCCCCGCCCTGCAGCAGGAAAGCCTCGCCGCGAGCGACTGCCGCGAGCTGATCTCGCAACTGGTCCACCTCAGGTGGCACGGTGATCGGCGGGACACTTTCCAGCACGGTGCGGATGTTGCGCACCGCTTCCGGGTCGGGCCAGCTCGGCTGCTGCCCGGCGGGTCGGGCCAGCGCAGCGTCGAGCTTGCTGCGCAGATCGGCGGGCAGCGGTGGTAGCTCCGGCAGCATGTCCACCGGAACATCGACGGTCCAGTTCACGGTGTCTGAGCGTATGGGGTCAGCCTCTGGGCCAGCCCAGCGGGACCTCAACCGAAGAACACCTCGGCCTCCGCGTGGCGCTCCAGCGGCACTGTCTTGACTTCTGCAGTGGCCTCGGCCAGCTTCACCCGGACGATGTCGGTGCCGCGCAGCGCGACCATCACGCCGGCGTCACCCTCGTGCACCGCATCGACTGCATGCACACCGAACCGGGTAGCCAGCACCCGGTCATAGGCAGTAGGCGTGCCACCGCGCTGAATGTGCCCCAGCACCACGGCGCGGGACTCGGCACTGGTACAGCGGGCGATCTCGTCGGCCAGCCAGATCCCGACCCCGCCGAGGCGCTTGTGACCGAAAGCGTCGACCTCCGAGGTCGAAAGCAGCTCGGCGCCGCCCTCGGGCACGGCGCCCTCGGCGACCACGACAATCGCGGCATCGTCGCGCTCGAGGCACCGGATGACCCACTCGCACACCCGATCCACCGAGAATGGACGTTCCGGCATCAGGATGGCGTTCGCCCCGCCAGCCATCCCGGAGTGCAGCGCGATCCAGCCCGCATTGCGGCCCATCACTTCCACGATCGCCGCCCGATGGTGGGATTCCGCAGTGGTACGCAGCCGGTCGATCGCCTCGGTCGCGATGTGCACCGCGGTGTCGAACCCGAAGGTGTAGTCGGTGGCGCCCAGGTCGTTGTCGATGGTCTTCGGCACGCCCACCACGAAGATGCCGTCCTCGCCCAGCCGGCGGGCCACGCCGAGGGTGTCCTCACCGCCGATCGCGATCAGGGCGTCCACGCCGTGCTCGGCCAGGGTTCGCTTGACCTGCTCCGCGCCGCCGTTGCGGTACGGGTTGGTGCGCGATGTGCGCAGGATGGTGCCCCCGAGAGGCAGAATGTGCTCCACATCGGACAAACCGAGCGGCTGGACCAATCCCTCCATCGGCCCCCGCCAGCCGTCCCGGAATCCGATGATCTCGTGCCCGTAGACTTCGATCCCCTTGCGGACCACCGCCCGGATCACCGCATTGAGGCCCGGGCAGTCCCCACCCCCCGTGAGTACGCCGATACGCATAACCAATTTCACCTTCCACTCGTCCCTGCTTGACGGCGTGAGAGTGGCACGGCGGGGATCGGTACAGCAAAGCGGGGAGGTTATCGGGGCCGGCCACACCGCGCCAAGCGGTGTTCTTCGATAAGCCGCCACCTGACGAGGTTGTGCCGGGCGTCCGCCACCGCGTCGTGCGCATCACTGGGCGGCGAGGGCAATGCCGGCTTACCGGCGTCCTCCCAGCGCTGCCTCAGGTCCCGGGTGAACCGGGGCAGTTCTCGTGGCAGCGCCGGCATCGGTCCCCATAATTGGGCGAGAGCGACGTGATCGTAGGCAGCGAACCAGGCCCACAGCTCCACTCGCTCACCGGACGCGGTGAGAAACTCCAGCAGCGTGTCGCGGATGGCGGCCCGGCTGCGCCATGCCCGGTCGGACGGCGGCGGCAGCTTCGGTAACACGTGCAACCGCACCCACTCACCGGCCCGCTCGGGATCGAACTCCGTTGATACCGCGTAGTACTCCCGACCCTGCTCGTCCACCACTCCGATGGAGATCAGCTCGATGGTGACGCCGTCCTCGATGAACTCGCAGTCGTAGAAGAACCGCACCTGGACCGATCCTCACCCTCTCTCTCCTACGCGGATGTCACGGCGATCCGCTGCCCGTCCGACAGCGAGCGTAGGTGCCCAAGGTGATCCGCTGCTGAGGAGGGTCCTAGGCGCCGCTGCGAGTCTCTACCCAGCCGGTCAGGACGCCTTTTTGAGGGCCAACCGCGGCGGCGGCTCGCGCTCCTTGACCGACGATGCGTACATGTCGACGTACTCCTGGCCGGAGAGCTCCATCAAGGCGTACATGATTTCGTCGACCATCGATCGTTCGACGAACCGGTCACCGGCCAGACCTGCGTAGCGCGAAAAGTCCAGCGGCGCGCCGAAGCGCACTTCTACCCGATGCGGCCGCCACATTTTGGTGCCCCTGGGACTGACCTTGTCGGTGCCCACCATGGCGACCGGAATCACCGGGACGCCCGCCTGCAGCGCCATCCGCGCGACGCCGGTCTTGCCCTTGTACAACCGGCCGTCCGGGGACCGGGTGCCTTCCGGATAGATGCCGAGCAGGTTGCCCGCCGCCAGCAACCGCACTCCGGTGTCCAGGGCAGCCTGTGCGGCCGAGCCGCTGGATCGATCGATCGGAACTTGACCGGAGGCACTGAAGAACTGCCGCTTGAACCATCCCCGCAGTCCCGGGGTGGTGAAGTATTCCCGCTTGGCCAGAAACGTCACTCGCCGGCGGACCACCAGGGGCAGGAAGAACGAGTCGGCTACCGCGAGATGGTTGCTGGCCAGGATGGCGCCGCCACGTCGCGGGAGATGCTCGGCACCATAGACCTGCGGCTGGCATGCCAGGCGCATCAAAGGACCCAGTAGCAGGTGCTTGAGCAGCCAGTAGAACACCGCCTACCGATCCTTCCCTCGCCCCGCGGGCCGCCGCAGCAGCAAGCCTACGGAGCACGGTATCGGGCGCACAACGATCCCACGCCCACCCCTAGTACGCAGGTTCGGCTGGCGCGGTTCGCGCCTGCGCGCACTCGCGCCCCCGCCCGGTACCGTTATCGCTGCAGCGATTCCAGCCGAGCCCGAGAGTGGTGTCGGAGTTGACCTTCCCCGATCCCGAGGAGCAGGACCGTGAAGGTCCAGCCCGCCACTACAGTTCCGAGGACACCGGCGCTGCATTCGCCGGGATCGTCGCGGGCCTGCATACCGGACCGGACTCACCTCGTTGGCCGGCCGAGGAAGATCATTTCGAGCCACCGGAGCCACCGCCGTTGCCGGTGCCCCGGCCACGGACGGTCGGCGGCGTGGCACTGCTGGCTGCCGGAGTGCTGCTGCTGGTAGCACCGAACCTGCTGGACCAGGGCCAGGCAGTGGCGACATCGCTGGGCCTGTTGGCACTGACTGCCGGGATCGGCGTCCTCGTGCTGGGGC
>JALZCO010000267.1 GCA_030863015.1 Actinomycetota bacterium | reverse complement strand
GGCGTAGCCTTCCCAACTTGTGAGGCTGCAGGACCTCGTCTATGCCGTCTACGAGCGCAGGTTGCGACGCCAGCTCGGCACTGCCAACCGCCCCCGCCACGTGGCGGTGATCGTGGACGGGAATCGGCGCTGGGCCAAGGAGGTCGGGTTCGCCGACGTCAGTGACGGCCACCGGGTGGGTGCGGCCAAGCTGGTCGAACTACTCGGCTGGTGCCGCGAGGCTGGTGTGGAGATCGCCACGTTCTGGCTGCTGTCGCCGGACAACCTGCGCAACCGGCCGCCTGATCAGGTGGAGCCATTGCTGAAAATCATCGCCGATGTTGTTGACGAGTTGTGCGCGCCGGGCAACCCGTGGCGAGTGCGAGTCGTCGGGGCGCTGGACCTGTTACCGCCGGAGATGGCGCAGCGGCTGACCACCGCAGCAACTCGGACCCAGGATCGGTCCGGGTTGGCGGTGAACGTGGCAGTGGGATACGGCGGTCGCCAGGAGATCGCAGATGCGTTGCGCAAACTGTTGCTCAAGCACGCCGAGGCGGGGACCACCATGGAGGAACTTGCCGAGGTGCTTGATGTCGAGCAGATCGCCGAGCACCTCTACACCTCTGGGCAGCCCGATCCTGACTTGGTGATCCGCACGTCGGGGGAACAGCGGCTGTCGGGCTTCCTGCTCTGGCAGTCCGCGCATTCGGAGTTCTGGTTCTGTGACGCCCACTGGCCGGCCTTCCGAAAGGTGGATTTCCTGCGCGCCCTCCGTGACTTCGCCGCCCGCCACCGCCGGTTCGGCTCGTGAGTGCGTAACAGTGTTATGGCACCTAATGCCACTCACGAGCTCTATCGTCAGCGGCATGAGCGGCAGGGCCACTGATCTGGTTCACGAGTACTTAAAGCTCGGGCTGCGGTTCGACCGTCTTGTTGAGGGCTTCGTCGACGCCTATACCGGCGATCCGGCGTTGCGCCGTTCGGTCGACAACGAGCCGCGTCCAGATCCAGCGATGCTGGCGCGCCGCGCCCGCGAGCTTCGAGTCGAACTTCCCGTAGCGGGTCTGGCGGAGCCGCGGGCCTGTTTTCTGGATGCCCACCTCGCTGCCTTGGAGTGCAGCGGGCATGTCCTGGCCGGCCAGCACGTCGGATTCGTGGACGAGGTGCAGGCGTACTTCGACGTCCTCATCCGGCCTGGCGATCCTGACGTCTACCGCCAGGCGCACGCCGAGATCGACCGGCTGCTGCCGGGCGCCGACCCGCTCGCCCATCGGTTGGCCGCGTACCGGGCTCGAGACGAGATTCCGCCGCAACGGCTGGAAGCCGCTGTGCATGCACTGTCCAGTGCACTGCGCGATCGGGTGCGGAGCAGTGTCGGGCTGCCCCCGCAAGAGACCGTGCACTACGAGGTGGTCACCGACAAGCCGTGGAGCGGGTTCAACTACTACCTCGGTGATTTTCGCTCGCGGGTGGCGATCAATGCTGATCTGGGGCATCGGATGGCCAATCTGCCGCACCTGGTCGCGCACGAGTCCTATCCCGGGCACCACACCGAGCACTGCCGCAAGGAGGCCGGTCTGGTACGGACACAGCGGCAGGACGAGCAGACGATCTTTCTGGTGAACACCCCACAGTGCTTGATGGCTGAGGGAATGGCCGACCTCGGGTTGCATGCCGCAGTAGGTCCGGGGTGGGGACCGTGGGCTGCGGACATCCTCGGCGATCTGGGCCTGAGATTGGACGGTGAGGTCGCCGAACGCCTTGAGGCAGCGGCGGCCGGCCTGCTCGGTGTTCGCCAGGATGCCGCGCTCATGCTGCACGATCAGGGCGCCGATCCGGCAGAAGTGCTGGCCTACCTACAGCAGTGGCTGCTGGTCACCGAGCCGCGGGCGCGCCAGATGCTGCGGTTTCTGTCCGATCCGCTCTGGCGTGCCTACACCACCACCTACGTGGAGGGCTACCGGCTGCTGAGGACCTGGTTGGAGGCTCGCCCGCCGGCGCAGCCGCTGTCCCAACGTTACCTGCGGCTGCTCGACGAGCCGCTGATCCCCTCGGTGGTGCGTGCCGAACTGGCCCGGTGAGGTTTCCGGTTACGAGCGGACACGCGCGATTCACCTGCCTGGATGCCTGCCCACAACGGCCACACACCGGTAGCGTGCGAAGTGGCGGGACGTGCCGGAGGCGTCACGCCACGGGAGGCCCTGGTCGTGGCTGCGGTCGATTGGGCGGGTAAACCGTCCACGGC
>JALZCO010000235.1 GCA_030863015.1 Actinomycetota bacterium | reverse complement strand
TCCTTGTACTTGTTCACCCCCCCCATATCGATGCCTTCGAGCGCGGTCTTCACTCCCAATTGATGACCGTCGCGTGCTGCATCGGCCACCTCGGCAGCGTGCAGTAACGCCTTGGTGGGGATGCAGCCACGATGCAGGCAGGTGCCACCCAGCTTGTCTTTCTCCACCAGGACGACGGACAGCCCCAACTGCGCAGCACGCAGCGCGCAGGCGTAACCACCCGAGCCGCCACCAAGGATCACCAGGTCGGCGGGCGTATCGGTCACTGAGAAGCTCCTCCAAACAGACATCGGTAACGTGGCGAGCGGCGTCTAGGCCATCTTGTCACCACGTCTGGAGTTCCGGCGATGTGGGCGAGGCGATCTGGCAGCCCTGGGCGAAGCGCGGAGCAAACGGACGGGCACGGTCGTTGAACTGGCGGGATTGCCAGGAGGATCGGCGTTGGAGGAGGTGCCGACGTGGGCGTGTTCGATCGACTCCTGGGCCGGGAGCGGTCAGGAGGCAAGCGGGCGGCTACCAGTGCGGACGTCGATCACCTTGAGCAGTGGGCAGCGTCACACCGCGGAGTGGAGGCGTTCGTCGAGCCGCGCACAACGGTCACCGAGACCACCGTGGTACTGGTTGCGCACGACGGCGAGTGGACCCGGCGCAGGGTCGAGGGCGACGACGGCGTCCGGCGGCTGGGTAAGCGGCTACGGATCCCGATTTACGACGTTGCCCAGATAGGCTACCCGCAACGGATGCGGGACTACACCGCCCGCCAGCGCATCCTGCGCGAGCGCGAGCAGGAGCAGTAGGTTTTCAGCCCCGTTCGGCGATGTCGGTGAGGACAGCAGCCAGGGTGCGCACCGGCACCCCGGTGCCACCCTTGCCGGTGTACCCCCATGGGGAGCCGGTGTTGTAGGCTGGCCCGGCGATGTCCAGATGCGCCCACGGCGTGCCGTCGGCGACGAACTCGGACAGGAATATGCCGGCGGTGAGCATGCCACCCCAGCGGTGGCCTGCCACGTTGGCGATGTCAGCCAGCTTGGAATCCAGGTCCGCCCGTAAGTGGTCGGGCAGTGGCATGGCCCACCCGTTCTCCCCGACCTCCTGTGAGATCGCGGTGACCCGATCTCGGAACTCCGGCGTGCCCATGATCCCCGACGTACGGCTACCCAACGCCACTATCTGCGCTCCGGTGAGCGTGGCGGTATCGATGAGGTAGTCGGGGGAGTCCTCCGCAGCACGGACCAGCGCATCGGCCAGGATCAGCCGGCCCTCGGCGTCGGTGTTGAGTACCTCGACGGTCTTGCCGCCGTACATTGTGAGGACGTCCCCGGGCCGGTAGGCCGTGCCCGAGGGCATGTTCTCCGCCATCGGCACGGTGGCGATCACCTCCACTGGCAGCTCCAGCCGGCCGGCGAGCACCGCGGTGGCGATCACGGCGGCGGCGCCTGCCATGTCCATGGTCATCTCGTTCATCTTCGCCGCCGGCTTGATCGAAATCCCGCCGGTGTCGAAGGTGATCCCCTTGCCGACCAGCGCTACCTTCGCCCTCGGTGTGGACGGGACTGCGGTAGGGACCCAGTGCAGCCGGACAAGCCGGGGCGGGCGGGACGAGCCACCGCCAACGCCCAGGATGCCGCCGTAACCCTCGCGCCGCAGCGCTTTCTCGTCGAGCACCTCGGTGCGTAGCCCGGCTTTCTCGGCCAGTGCCACTGCACGTTCGGCGAACGAGGCGGGATAGAGGTCGTTGGGTGGCGTGTTCACCAGGTCACGGGCGACCGTGACCGCTTCGGCGATCGCGGTCGCACGGGCCAGCTCCTGCCGCGCGCTGTCGGTGCTGGCCGAAGGCACCGACAGGTCCATCCGGCTCAACGGCTCGTCACCGTTCTGAGACCGGTAGGCGGTGAAGGCATAGCTACCCAGCGCGGCGCCCTCGGCGGCGGCGGCAAGGTCGATCCGAGACAACGTGGTGACCGCATGGGAGGTACCGGACAGCGCGCGCGCCGCCGCGCCAGCGGCTCGACGCACCTGCTCACCGGTGGGTTGGTCGTCGACCGCGCCGAGACCAGTGGCGATCAGCAGGGGGGCGCCGATGGCTCCGCGGGTGGGCACCTTGATGACCTCATCGGCCTTGCCGCGAGCGCCCAGCACCGCCAGCAGGTCCGTCAGCGCGCCGTCGAAGGCCGCGTCGACCTCCTCGGCACCGTAGGCAAGCTGAGGACCCCCGTCACCGGACACGGTGCCCACCACGACGGCATCGACCGTCGCGGTAGTGACCGAGTCATCGGTGAGGCGCAGCGTCGGGGTGGTCAAGTGATCTCCTTGCTGATCTGGCCTGGTGGTGTCAGAGGCTACTAGGAGGTAGCCTTCCACAGCCGTGACTGCACCCCTGCGTCGCGGACCCTTGCACGCGTTCCATGTCGAGGCCGGCGCCACCCTCGGATCCTTCGGTGGCTGGGAGATGCCGATTCATTACACCGGCGTCGTCCCTGAGCACCTCGCGGTGCGGGAGGCGGTCGGTATTTTCGACGTCACCCATCTGGGCAAGGTCAGCGTCACCGGTCCGGCGGCCGCGGATTTCGTCAACTCTTGCCTCACCGCCGACCTCGCCAAGATCGGTCCGGGACGGGCGCAGTACACGCTGTGCTGCGAAGCGGACGGCGGTGTGGTCGACGACCTGATCGCCTACCTGGTCGGCACGGAGGACGTGTTCTGCGTGCCGAATGCGGCGAACACCGGGGAGGTCGGTCGGCGGCTGTCCGCCGCGGCGCCCCCGGATGTGCGGGTGACCGAGCGGCATCACGAGTACGCCGTGCTGGCCGTGCAGGGACCCCGATCGGCCGAGGTACTGGCCGCTGTCGGGCTGCCCAGTGACATGGACTACATGGCTTTCGCCGACGCCGACCACGACGGCACGCCGGTGCGGGTGGGTCGCACCGGCTACACCGGCGAGCATGGCTACGAACTGTTGCCGCCGTGGGAGCATGCGCCCGCACTATGGGAGGCGCTGCTACGGGTTGCCGGTCCACTCGGCGGCCGGATGTGCGGGCTCGGAGCCCGGGACACCCTGCGCACCGAAATGGGCTACCCCCTGCACGGCCAAGACCTCGGGTCTGCGATCACCCCAGTGCAGGCTGGTGTTAGCTGGGCGGTCGGCTGGGAAAAGCCGGCCTTCTGGGGACGAGACACGTTGCTCGCCGAGCGGGAGCGCGGCCCATCCCGGCGGTTGCGCGGGTTGCGGGCCATCGGGCGCGGGGTGCCGCGACCGCGCATGGCGGTGCGATCCCCGGCGGGTGCGCCACTGGGAGAGGTGACCTCGGGCACCTTTTCTCCGACGTTGCGCATTGGCATTGCACTGGCGCTACTTGATCCCGCGGTGCGGCCGGGGGCCGTCGTGGAGGTGGACGTCCGTGGCCGGGCGCTGCCCTGTGAGGTGGTCACACCTCCCTTTGTGCCGTCGCACGTGCGCTGAGGGCCCGGACAGCCACAACGTCAAGATCGTAGCGGTAGGGCATGGGCGCCTGGGGAGGGCAGCACTCGGAGGACAGTCGGTTGCGGGTGGGCGTGATGGGCCGCCGCAGCCAGCACGGCCTGGGTTACCGTCGTGGTGGCGGTGTGGTTGACCAGGGCCAGGGCTGAGCCGCCGAAGCCGCCGCCGGTCATCCGGGCACCCAGCGCTCCGGCGGCGCGGGCGGCGTCCACCGCGCAATCCAGTTCCGGGCTGGATACTTCTAGGTCGTCGCGCAGCGAAGCGTGCGAGGCGTTCAGGAGTGGTCCGATGTCCCGGATCCGACCTGAGCGCAGCAACGCCACCACGTTGCGCACTCTGGTGATCTCAGTCACCACATGCCTGGCGCGCCTGCGCAGCACAGGGTCGGTCAGGCTGTCCACCCGCTCCCGGGGTGCCGCCCGCAAGTGCGGTACACCCAGCTCATGGGCGGCCTGCTCGGCGCTGCGCCGACGTGCGGCATACTGACCGTCGACGATCCGGTGTGGTGCCCGGGTATCGACCACGAGCAGGGCCAGTCCAGCCGCGACCAGATCCAGCGGCACCTGCCGCATCGTCTGGTCCCGGCAATCCAGCAGCACGGCGTGCCCCGCGATGCAACACAGCGCAGCCATCTGATC
>JALZCO010000099.1 GCA_030863015.1 Actinomycetota bacterium | reverse complement strand
CCCTGAAAGCGAGCCTGGCCGGCGGCGTGGCGCCGCGGCCGGTCGACGCACCGTGGCCAGATCGGCCGACCCGGTTCGCTGCGCGCTGCCACGGATCCGATTCCCAGAATTAATTCCTCAGCTGCCGGCCCCTGCCGGTCGGGTGCCGCCGCCCTGGCAAGAACCAAACGCCGTTGATCGTTCTCCCACGCGAATTCGGCCGTCCGGTTGTTCAGCCACGGCGTGACGATAATGCGACGACTCGACAGATCATGGTGGCATTCGCGTCGGATCCACCGGCCCGGTTCGCCGATCACCGCGGCTGAGACCACCCAGCCCGGGCTAGCTACGCTAGCCGCGATGTCTGCCGGACTGATCCGGCGGTGGGAGGTGGTGCCCGGTGAGCGGCGGCGACTGCCTCCCCCCGCATGGCGGGTCCTCGACCCCGTTCACTGGTGGGGGCGAGATGTCCACCCGGATACGGGCATTGGACTGGTCTGGCACACCGGTCGGACCGATCCAGCAGTGGCCGCAGAATCTGTGCACCGCCGTGGGAATCATGCTCGAGTCTCGACACCCCATGCTGATCTGGTGGGGGTCCGAGTTCACGATGTTCTACAACGATGCCTTCATGGCACTGGCGGGCCGCAAACATCCGGCGGGTCTGGGCAAACGCGGCGCAGAGATGTTCGCCGACATCTGGCCGACCATCGGACCCATGCTCAATGGGGTGCGGTCCATCGGTGCGGCAACCTGGGTCGACGACCAGCTGTTGGTGATGAACCGGCGCGGTCTGGAGGAGGAGACGTACTGGACTTACTCCTACAGCCCAATCCGCGATACCAACGGACGGGTCGACGGGGTCTTCACCGCCACGACTGATACTACGGCGCGGGTCCTGGGTGAGCGCCGATTGCGGACACTGCGTGAGTTGGGGGAGATCACCGCCGTAGAAGCGGCAACCGTCGAGGATGCCTGCGCTGCGGCGCTACGGGTCCTGACCCGCAACCGCGCCGACGTGCCCTACGGGCTGGCCTACGTGCTCGACGACGATGCGGCCAGCGCCCGCCTGGTGGCCTCCTTCGGCCTGCGCGCTGGCAGCCCCGTGATGCCCGCGTCGTTGCCGGACCCGCGGTATGGCGCCGACATCTGGAAGGTAGCGACCAGGGGTCAAGCAATACTCAGTAGCGACCTTGACCGTGGGACGTTCCTGGGCGGGGACGGCACGATTGGTGGGGCTCCGCCACGCGCAGCGGTAGTGCTGCCGCTGGTGGTAGGCGGTCGACCGACGGGGGCGTTGGTCGCTGGGGCCAGCCCGTACCGGGTTCTGGACGACGATTACCGGTCATTCTTCGACCTGGTGGCGGGTCAGGTTTCGACGGTGGTGGCCGACGTACGGGCCTACCAAGCCGAGCGACGGCGGGCGGAGGAGCTGGCGCAGCTGGATCGGGCCAAGACGGAGTTCTTCGCCAATATCAGCCATGAGTTCCGTACTCCGCTGACATTGATGATGGGTCCGCTGGCGGAGCTACGTGCTGCGCCGACGGTGGCTACGGACGCCCGGTCACGCGAAAACGTGGAGATGATTCACCGCAACGGGTTGCGGTTGGGCAAGCTGGTGAACAGTCTGCTGGACTTCGCCCGCATCCAGGCTAGCCGGCTGGAGGCTGCCTACGAGCCGGTAGACCTCGCCGCGTTCACGTTGGAGTTGGCCAGTGTGTTCCGGGCAGCGGTCGAGCGGGCGGGATTGGTGTTCGAACTGGACTGCCCTTCACCTGGCGAGGCGGTGCACATCGACCGGGACATGTGGGAGAAGATCGTCCTCAACCTGCTGTCCAACGCGCTGAAGTTCACCTTCGAAGGGCGCATCACCGTGTCGTTGCGGGCGGAGACCCCCTCGGCAGGGCCGCGACTGGCGGTGTTGCAGGTGACCGACACCGGAACCGGTGTTGCGAGAGAGGACCTGCCGCGCCTGTTCGAGCGTTTCTACCGCGCGGAAAAGGCCAAATCACGCTCCGTGGAGGGCAGTGGGATCGGCCTGGCAT
>JALZCO010000094.1 GCA_030863015.1 Actinomycetota bacterium | reverse complement strand
GCTTTCCATCCTCTTCGGTACCGGCCGACCGGGGTTGGCAGGCAGCGGCAACAGGATGCGCCGGTGGTTGGTCGCGAGGTACCGCACCAAGCGCTGGATCCTGGCCATCAGCAAGATCCTGCCGTTCGGCATCGGCGCGGCGATCGGGGCCGTGAGCAACCGTACGTACGGCCGGATGGTGGTGGCCGCATGCCGGCAGGTGCTCGGCCCTGTTGCTGAAGTTGAGTCGCTGAACCGTCCGACGGCGCACACGTCCATGACACTCGGCAACGGTGCATCTCCGGCGCCGCCAGTCGAGGTGGCCACCGCGGCGCGGATCACCGGAAAGTACCGGCCGCTGTTCGACTTCCTCGCCTCGCACGAGGGTGATCGCGTCAACCTTGGCTTCTTCGAGATCGACCAGATGGTGACCGGAGGACTCCCGAAGTCGGCATCGGCCCAGCGTGGTTGGTGGAGTAACTCACCGGCCCGCGTCCAGGCCAAGGCGTGGCTGGCCGCAGGCTTTCAGGTAGCCGACGTCGACCTGGCGGCCACCACGGTGCGTTTCGAAAAACGCGACACCGTGGGCGAGATTGGGCGGCATGCTGCTCAACGCGCGCGAACTTGACGGCATCGCGGCTGGACAGGTCAGCCTGGTGTTCCGCCGCTGGCAACGAGCCGGTGTGAAAGCCAGCACCCGGCAACGCACGAGGATCGGCGTCGTCGCCATCGACTCGGTCGATGTACTGGCGGAGCGCATGCTCACCGACACAGACGCCCAGTCGGCCGGTCATCGTGACCGGGTTGGCCTTCTGAAGGCGCTGAGCAGATACGGTGATGGCGATATCCACCGGATCCAGCTTCACCTCGCCGGCCCCGACCCGCGGATAGCTCTGCGGGAACGCGCCGACTTGACCGCAGCCGAGGTCGCTGAGCTCCGGATCACGCTGTCGCAGATGGACAATCGCAGCTCAGTCGGTCCATGGACGCTCGAGACGCTGCGGATGATCGCCGAGCAACCCGGCGTACGGGCACCATACCTCGCCTCGAGCGTCTGGCGGGAGACGAAACCTTTCAAGATCGATGTACGCAAGCTCAAAGAGCTCGGCCTCACTGAGAGCCTGCCGATCGGTTACCGCCCGTCACCACGAGGTCGCGTCTTCCTCGGCCATATCAGCTGAGCACCGGCTGTACATATGCGCCGTACAGCGGTGCACGGGCGGACACACCGAGCACTGGAGGCGGACACGCCAGGTCAGGGGACGCTGAGGTCGTCGTAGGAGTACCAGGAACTGGCGTCCAGAACATCGGCGGGCCGCAGTGGTTCTCCCAGGAGGGTCACCATGGTGTCGTCGAGCCGGTGGCCGATCGGAGCATCAGCGTTAGCCACGGTGGGTTGGTACTTCCGGCCGTGTTTGGCCATCCACCTTTCCCAGATCCGGTCTTCGTAGCAATGATTGAGGTAGAAGACTGGGTCGTTCGGAGACGTCCCAGGAAACATGTCGCCAGCCACCCAGACGTGCACCCGGTTATGGAGCTGTGAGTTTTCCAGCTCGGGGTCTTCGGGCGTGGGAGGACGTTGCAACCAGCCCTCCACCTTGTTGCGAAAGTTCTCAGTAGCGGCGCTCCACGGTGTTGCGTCATAGCTCTCGTCTTCGAGCGCCCAGTTGACGTCGGCAATGGTGGGCAGCTTCGGCGTCTGAACACCGGCATCACGCACCAAGCGGCGCTCCACGACCGAATAGAGGGCGTCGCCGCGGTCCTCGATGCGCAGCCGCATATCCCCGAGTGGCCCGCTGGTCACCTCGCCGCGCGACTCACCCAGGTAGTGCTCGCCCCACAACTGATGCTCGCGCTGTGCGGTTTCAGACAGCTCACCGTGCACGGCCCACTCCCAGTACGGCAGGGCCGTGTCCGCGTCCGTGACCCGTTGGAGCTGCTCTTCCAAGCGGATCAGGAACAGCCGGTGCCAAGGTAGGAAGATCGGCCCTCCATGGGCGAGGTTGCGCAACGGCTCCAGCGGCGGGATCGCCGACTGCGGCAACTCAGGCAACTCCACCGAGCCACATCTGCATCTGCAGCTGATGGATCACCCTTGGGTGGCCGTCACCCCCGGCTTGCCGGTCGACTTCGAGAGTTACGAGTTTGAAGGCAACCGCCGGGGCGGGTGCCGCGCGATGGAGAGCTGTTCGTGGTGCCATCGCCCAGATGACGGTAAGACCCCGGTCGCTTACCGTGCACGATTGGCTGCAGCCGGTAGTCTCGCTCGATGACCCAGCGGGCCCTCATCTCCCGGATCGGCAGTCCCGGCGCGGGCCGAGCGCTGCGCGGCCTCCCTTGGGTACTCACCTGCCTTATTCCCCTCGCCGCGTGTGGAACAGCAGAGCTGCACCCGGTTCCAACTGCCTCCCCGTCGGTCCTGTCACCGAGTACAAAGTCGCCGTCGCGCGCAACGAACCCGCCAGTGATACCGGGGAATCTCACGGTGGTGCTCGACCCGGGGCACAACGGCGCCAACGCGTCACACCCGGCGGAGATCAACCGCCCGGTCCCCAACGGACGGGGTGGCACCAAGGCGTGCAACACCACCGGTACTTCCACCGACAGTGGCTATCCCGAGCACGCTTTCGCTTGGGACATCGCATTGCGGGTCCGTGATGCGTTGACCGCGCGCGGGGTGCAGGTGGTGCTGACTCGACCGGATGACGCCGGGGTCGGCCCGTGTGTGCACGATCGCGCCGCGATCGCGAACCGGGCGGGTGCCGACGCGATGGTCTCCCTGCACGCCGACGGAGCGGCGCCGTCCGCGCACGGTTTCCACATCGCCTACTCGGACCCACCATTGAACGCCAGTCAGGGCCCACCTTCAGTCGCGCTGGCACAAGCGCTGATCGACGCGTTGCGCACTGGCGGCTTTCCCACTGCCGATTACATCGGCTCCGGTGGCCTGGACGCCCGCTCGGACATCGCCGGACTTAACCTCGCCGAGATCCCGGCAGTGCTCGTCGAGTGTGCCAACCTGCGCAACCCGGCGGAGGCCGCGCTGGTGTCCACATCGGACGGCCGCGCCCGCTACGCGGTCGCCATCACCGATGGGATCATGGCCTGGCTCGCCCGCTAAC